>JAIRYB010000050.1 GCA_031267955.1 Spirochaetaceae bacterium
GTTTTTCCGGCCCTCCCCTGAGCGAGACCGGCGCGAAACTGCTGGTCGCCCTGCAAGGCGACGGGGCCTCCCTGGCGGTACAGCGCCGCGCCCGCGAAGAACTTTCCGCGATGAAGTAAGCCGCCCGTTTGCCTGTATAATTTTCCGCAACCGCCCGCCGTCTGTGTGTTTCCGGTGCGGGTTTATGCAGAAGTGACGGTGGCCAGCAACGGCAACACAGAGAAAAAGAGTGACTGACACCAAATTTAACTACGAACCCTTGCTTTGCCAACTCTGTCAGCAACGGCAACGGTGTCAGTCACCAAATTTCCGCCTTCCTCCCTTGCCTTGATTTTACCCATAGCCCGGCCTATTATTATATAAAGAGGCGTTTTATGATGAATCCCCGTAGTTTGAAGGCAAAACTTGCCGTATGCGCCTTAATGGCGATCCTGGCCCCGGCGCTTGTTTTTGCCCAGCCGGTTGACAGGGACGAACTTGGCGCGGCAGGCTCCGCCCCGGTGGACTTTATCAATTACGACGGGCCTAACGTCCGTATAGAAACCCGCAGCCAGATATTGGGAATCGGGGCCGCGCTGGGGAGTCCCGTGGCCGCGGGAGGCGCGGGGACAGCGCGCTACGGCGCGGAGAACCGCTATTTTGTGATTCACTCGGTAAGCGATCCCGAAGGCGACAGGCTCGACGCGGACATTTTCGGCCTCGGGGTCGATGTGGGGGTCGATCATATACGGAATCTCAGGTTCATCATCCAGGGATATCTGGAATCCGCCTATAGTTATTCGGCCCAGGACGCCTCGCTCCTTGCGGAGTACATCACCATCTACAACGCGGTTTTCCGGGGGAACTGGGACTATTTCAACGGCCGGTACAAGGCTGCGGTCATCAGGTATGTAGACCGGGAAAAGGCCGGGCTTTCGGTACGTTTTGATGAATGGCCGGGCCGCACCCACATGCTCATCCCCTTGAATCTGGGGAGATCCGGCACTCTGAGCGCCATCGACACCTCCTCCCTTACCCGGCCCGAGGTTATTGACGAGATGCGTTCCCAGGAAGACATGGGCCTTGATTCCCGCAAGGGCATGGTGGATGTCAAGGAAAGGGAAGCGGAAGAAGCCGCCGAACGTGCCGCCGCGGAAAGGCAGGCCGCGGGCGAGGCGGAAAAACAGGCGGCCCAGTCCCGCGCCGAAGCGGCCGCCGAGCGGGAAAGCATTGCCCGGGACCGGGAACAGGCCCGCGAGGACGCGGCGTCGGGCCGCGCCTCCCCTGCCGAACAGCGCCGCGGCGAGGAACAGCTTGCGGCCCGGGAAGAAGCGGCAGCCCGGAAAGAGGCCGAAGCCGACAGGCAGGAAGCGGAGGCGGCGGAACAGCGCCAGGCAGCCGAAAAAGACGAACAGCTTGCCGGGCAAAAATCGGAAGAAGCCCGCCAGGAACGCCAGGACATAGCCAGGGACCAGCAGGTACTTATAGCGCGGGAGGACGGCCGGGACCAGCCCGCCGCCCGCCCGGACAACCAGCAGAGCTTTGTCACGGTACGCATAACCTCGGGCGATTCGGCCCTTGGCCGGCTGGTACGGATAGACGCCGCAAACGCCGGCGAACTCAGTTCCGGCAACACGGACACGGTTAACGCCCGATCCCTCATCCAGGCGGGGAACCGCATAATCGCCATAGCCGGCGCGGGCCGGGGCCAGAACGCCGCCCGCCTCGTGGAGATAAACCAGGAAACCCTGGAAATAGCCCGCCAAAGCGACAGCGACATCCACCCCCAGAGCCTCATCTGGCAGAACGGCGGGGGCCTCTACGCCATCATGATCCAGGACAACAGGAACTACCTCGCCCGGTTCAACGCGGACACCCTTGCCGTTGAATCGCGGTCCGCCATCCCGGTACACCCCTGGGGGACGCCGGTATTCCAGGGAAACACAATACTCATCCAGAGGGAGAACGGCCAGGCCGCCATACTCAGCGCGGCGGATCTGGGCGAGAAAGAGCAGGAAGGCGCGCCGCCCCGCTAGTTTGGGTCTAAGCCCCGTAAATGTGCGTCAGGCCGTGCAGATATTCCAGGGCTTTTTCCTTGCAACTCCCGCAGCCCGTGCCGATCTTGGTCGCCTCCTGGAGCTGCTCCCAGGTACGGGCGCCGTGGTTATAGGCGTCCTCAATATCCTTGTCGGTGATCCCCATGCAGTGGCAAATCTCAACGGACGGCTCCTTGAAAAGGCCGCTTCTCCCGGTCTTGTCCAGGTAATCGTCAATCGCCGTCCGCAGCGCCTTGTCGCCCAGCACCGAGCAATGTATCTTGTAATCGGGCAGGCCGCCCAGCTTTTCAACCAGATCCTGGGGCTTGATGATGTACGCGTCCTTGATGTTCATCCCCTTGATAATCTCGCTGAGCATACTGGTAGAGGCAATGGCGCTCGCGCAGCCGTAGGTCTTCCACCGCACGTCGGTGATAATATCGTCTTTAATGATGAGGAGCATCAGCATCTGATCCCCGCACTTGACATTCCCCGTCTGCCCCCGCGCGTTGCAGGGAAAAGAAGATTCATCGTCGAACAGCACGTTCCGGGGATGGGTAAAATGATCTTTAACCGTATCTGAATACAACCAGTCTGACATAAAAGCTACTCCTAAAATCCTCCCGCGGGCGGCGTCTCAGCCCGCCCCGGCGGGCCCTTTCGGTACTGAAGTAGACATGGCCCTGAGCCGCGCGATAATGGGCGGCAGGGTTTCCGTCACATAATCAATATCCGCCGCGCTCACCTGCCAGCCCAGGCTAAAGCGGATGGAACCGTGGGCCAGAAAAGGATCGGCCCCTATGGCAAGCAGCACGTGGGAGGGCTCAAGACTCCCCGACGCGCAGGCGGAACCAGTGGAAACCTCGATGCCCGCCAAGTCCAGGGCGAGCAGTATCGACTCCCCCTCCGCGCCGGGGAAGGAAACGTTCAAGGTATTGGGAAGCACGTCCGAGGGGTGGCCGTTGATCTGTATATCCGGCACGTTCCTGGCAAGCCCGTCCCTGAGCCGGTTCCGCAGCCCGCGCATTTCCCGGCCGTAGTCTTCCAGGCTGTCCCTTGCCAGCAGCGCCGCCTTCCCAAAACCCAGGATACCGGCGTTGTTGTAGGTTCCGGCGCGGAACCCGCCCTCCTGGTGGCCCCCGTGGATAAGCGGCAGCAGCGGCGCGCCCTTGCGCAGGTAGAGCGCGCCAATACCCTTGGGGCCGTAGATCTTGTGCGCGGACATGGTCAGATAGTCCGCCCCCAGATCAACGGCGTCTACCGGTATCTTCCCAAGCGCCTGGACAGCGTCGGTGTGGTACCACGCGCCCGCCGCCTTTACCAGCTTCCCTATCGCTTTAATGTCCTGGATAGTGCCGATTTCGTTATTCGCCATCATTACGGACACCAGAAGCGTTTTTTCGTTCAGGGCGGCCTTCAGGGCGCCGGTTTCCAGCTTTCCGTACCTGTCCACCGGCAAAAAAACCACCTTGAACCCCAGGGATTTTAAAAATTCCGCGGAACTGAACACGCAGGGATGCTCGATAGCGGTAGTAATAATCTCGTTCCTGACATCGGAACGTATCCTGCCGTCTTCCCCCAGTGCAAGGTTCCGCATAGTCTGGAAAACCGTGTTGTTCGATTCCGAGCCCCCTGACGTAAAGACAATCGTGTCCGGGGAAACCCCCAGAAGCCCTCCCACCGCCCTGCGGGCCTCCTCGACACGGGCGCGCGCCAGGCGGCCGTCCGCATGCATACTGGAAGCGTTTCCGTATACCTCCAGGTCCTCGATCATCGCGGCCTTGACCTCCGGTTTCAGGGGCGTCGTCGCGTTATAGTCCAGATATATCCTTTTCTGTTCGCCGGGCATCGTTTTCTCCAAAAGGCAATTCTTACCTTTTCTATCATATTACTAAATATAATAAATCCAGGGGCTTTTGCCTAGACGCTTTCATAAGAAATTTGCGGGCGTATCGATCCCTTCGGGCCGCCTATGAATCCCCGTACTTGCCGGATAGATCACTTGCCTTATGTACTGATACAGGGTATTATCTTTTAATTATTGGTATTATTCTTTAATATTTGACGGAACTATAATGGAATTGTAGGAGGTTGGGGATGAAAACAGAGGCTCTGCGTCCGATTATCAAGGTTCTGGAAGAGAATTGCGTTAACTGCCACCGCTGTATCATGGTGTGCCCGGTCAAGATGTGCAATAACGGGGCCGGAAATATCGTGGATCATCATCCCCAGCTCTGTATAGGCTGCGGGGAGTGTATAACGGCCTGTACCCACGGCGCCCGCATCGGTATTGATGACTTTGACGCGTTCATGGGGGATCTGAAACAGGGGCAGGAAATTGTTGCCATCGTTGCCCCGGCCATAGCCGCGGCTTTTGAAAACAGTTATCTCAAGGTAAACGGGTTTCTGAAATCCCTGGGGGTCAAAGCGGTGTTTGACGTAAGTTTTGGCGCGGAACTTACGGTCAAGTCCTATCTGGACTACATGAAAAAGAAAAAACCCCCGACCGTTATCGCCCAGCCCTGCCCCACCCTGGTTTCGTTCATTGAACTGTACCGGCCCGAGCTTATCCCCTACCTGGCGCCCGCAGACAGCCCCATGATGCATATCATGAAGATGATAAAGCGGTATTACCCCAAGTACAAGAATCACAAAATCGCCGCCATAAGCCCCTGCTTTTCCAAAAAGCGCGAATTCGACGCGGTGGGTATCGGCGACTACAATGTGGCCATTACTTCGGTCAAAAAGTACCTTGAAACTTCCGGCAAGCCCATCGATTCCTATGCGGCTGTGGATTACGACAACCCTCCGGCGGAAAGGGCCGTGCTGTTTTCCAGCCCCGGCGGCCTTATGCGGACGGTCCAGCGTTACGACAGGGAAATTACCGGCCATACCCGGAAAATTGAAGGCTCCCCGGAGGTGTACCACTACTTCGCCTATCTTTCCGATTCCATCAAAAAGGGGTTCGCGCCGGTTTACAAACTGGTTGACTGCCTCAACTGCGGCATGGGCTGTAACGGCGGCCCGGCTTCCGGGAACAAGGGGAAACACCTTGACGATGTGGAATTTTTCGTGGAGCAGCGGAATCAGGAGATGAGGAAAAAATACCAGCCCAATACTATCTGGAAGAAACTGTTCAGCCGGAACAAGCTTGAAAAAATACTCGATTCCTATTGGGAAGACGGGCTTTACACCCGTTCCTATACGGACAGGTCGGCCATATATAAACAAATGGTTATCTCCCCGACCCCCGAGGCGATAGAGGCCATGTTTGTCCAAATGCACAAGAAAGAGTCCGCAGACCGCCTTAACTGCGGGGCCTGCGGGTATAAGAGCTGCGAGCAGATGGCGGTGGCCATTATTAACGGCCTGAACAAGCCGGAGAACTGCCGGCACTATACTGAAATTGAAAAGAGCCTGCGCCTTGAAAAAGAATCCAGAGAAATGCTCAACAAGGTCTATGACCGTACCTTGACCGAGATGTACAAAAGTATCGAAGGCCTTAAAGCCCTTTCCGGGCAGATAGGCGAAACCGCCAATTATGTTTTGGGATCTTCCGACGTGATTCAGAAGATGGTGGAGAATACCAGCTCCATCCATACGACTCTGGAACAGAACGCGGAAACAGTGCTGAAGCTCAACGAATCTTCGAAAGACGGGAAGAACCAGCTCCGCGAAATCGGGGGGCTTATAGCCGATGTTTCCGAACAGTCCGACGCCCTTATCGAAGCCTGCAAGGTAATCGGCGATATTGCCGAAGAAACCAGCATACTCGGGATGAACGCGGCAATAGAGGCGGCCCACGCGGGGGAGGCGGTAGGCAAGGGTTTCGCGGTAGTCGCGGGGGAAATACGGAAGCTCGCCGATAATTCCGGGCGCCAGGCCGTGGAAATAGCCGACAGCCTGAAGAAGATAAAGGGACTCATTGATACTTCCAAAGAATCTTCCGTCCGCGCCCAGGAGCAGTTTGACAGGACCGCGTCCATGATTGACGCCGTAAAGAACGAAGAGTTAAGGATAAAAGAGTCCATGAATTCCCAGAATTCCGGGGGAACCCAGGTACTGGATTCCCTTAGCGAGATAAACGCCCTAATCGCGAAAATCAAGGACGCTTCCGCCGGTTTGCTGGTCTCCGGTGAGGAAGTTGTCCGGAACATCAGCTCTCTCAAGGCCATGTGACGGGGTTTTCCGGGCGGCCGTCGCAGCAGGGACAGCGCGCTGCCGCCGCGGGCTTAACGCGGCCGCTTGTACGCCCCGCGGCTTTGTGCTAACATTATGCGGAATTTCCGCGGCGCGCCGCTTTAGTAAGGAGGCAATGATGGCTTTTAATCTTAATTCATATCCGGTGGTTTACCGCGCCAGGTATTCGGCAAAGGCCGGGGCCTGGGCCGAAGAATATCTGGAAAAACCCCACAAAAAACCCCAGGAAGAAGCCGCTCTGGGCGAGGCCGAGGCGGCGGCTCTGATCGATTCCCGGAATTATTACGCGGATATGCCCCTGGTATCCTATACAAGCCAGTACGGTTTCGGCGTGTTCGAGGGCCTGAAGGCCCTGCCCCAGAAAGACGGGGGGCTTGCCATTTTCCGGCCGGACCGGAACGCAAAGCGTTTTTACAATTCCATGAAGGGCCTTTACATGCCGCCCTTCCCGGAGGAATCCTTTCTCAAAGCCGTGACGGAGGTGGTGCGCCGGAACGCGGCCCTGGGGTTCCGCCCGGCCTATAAGGCCGAATGGGAAAAAGATTCCTTTATGAATGCCGATTCGGTTTATCTCAGGCCCTTTACCTGTTCGGAGGGCGGTATCGGCGTTAATATTTCCGGCGAGCCCTATGTGCTTGTGGTTGCCACTACGGTAAGCTCCTATTTTTCGCCGGGAACGCCGGCGGCGCTTGTTACCGACAGGATCAGGGCTACGCCCAAGGGTACGGGCTGGATCAAAACCGCGGCCAACTATGTTAGCTCGGCCCTTGCCAAGCACGAAGCCGCCGAAGCGGGCTTTGTGGAATGCATCTTCCTCGACGCGGTTGAGAGGAAGTACATCGAGGAGGGTTCCTCCTGCAATGTGTTCTTCCGCCTCAGGTCCGGGGAACTGGTAACGCCGGAACTGGGCGACACCATACTGCCGGGTATAACCAGGGCAAGCATCATTGAACTGGCCCGCGACAAAAAGGTAAAGGTATCTGAACGCAGGCTTTCCATAGAGGAAGTGATGTCGGAAGGGGAGGAATGTTTCCTCGCCGGGACCGCCGCCGGGGCGACGCCCATTACGGAACTTTCCTGGCAGGGCAGGCGGGCGGTCTTTAACGGCGGCAAAACCGGGGAACTTACCGCGGATATGCGGGACACTCTGAAGGGCATACAGTACGGCACCCTGCCCGATACAAAGGGCTGGATGGTAAGGATATAACGTTGCGTCCGGGGATTACCCGGCGCGCCTGCCTTTCCAGTCGGCCTTTACCCCGCAGAATCCCAGAATGGTGAGGAAGGTGAAATACGCGGGCGTAAACACAATCTGCACTACATAGCCGAGCCCCCCCCTGGGAAGCGCCGGGCCGAAAAGCCTGAGCGTGGCGATGGTGTTCATTGTCATGGAAAATAATACCGCCGCGGGAAGGGGCCACAGGCCGTTGATAAAGGGCAGAACGGGGATGGCCAGAATGCCCATGGAAATAGTCACCATAAGAAAGCCGAAGTTGAGCCGGGTGCCGGCGGCCGGGCTGAAAAGGCCGCCGTTGTTCCAGCGCAGCGTCTGGTTTACCAGGGCTTTCCAGGTCCGCTCGTTTTTGGTCAGTACCCAGAGGTCGCGGCCGCAGGCGGCGTGTACCGCCATGCCCGTACCGGGGACTCCGCCGCGTCCCGCCGCGTCCCGCGATTTGTCCCGGGCGCGGATCAGGGATACGAGCGCGGCGTCTTCCGTTGGGGAAGGGGGTACCTTCCCGTAGCCGCCTATACGGTCAAGGGCTTCCCGCCTTACGATAAGGTTGTTCCCGAATCCGCCCCCGGCCGCGCCAAGCCCTGTAGAGGCGGCCAGGTACATGTAGCGTATTGCGTGGTCAAAGCACTGGTACTGCCTGAAAAAATTCCGCCCGATTGAACGAGGCCGCCCCGGCCCGGCGTCCGCGTCCGGTTTTTTGAAGACCGGCCCTATGGTAAGGGCGATGCCGCTGTCCGCCATGCGGGCGGCCATCGCGCCGATCCAGCCGGACGGCACTTCGCAGTCCGCGTCGGTAAAGAGGAGCAGGCCCCCACGGGCCGCCTCGATTCCCAGGGTCAGGGCGTACTGTTTGCGGTTTGGCCCGGGGTTTTCGGCCAGGGTGATGATCCTGGCATCAGGGCGGGACGCGGCGAAATCCTTCAGCAGTTCCGGGCTTCTGTCTGTGGAGCAGTCGTCGATAAAGATAAATTCCGCTTCCGGGTAGTCCTGCCGGGCAAGGCTTTCCAGAAGCCCCGCAACGGCGGCCTCCTCGTTCCTGACAGGCACCACTACCGACACCGTGTCCCGCCGGCCGGGGCTTTCCTTTTGCCCGTTTTTTTTGGAAAAACCGGACAGCCTGTTGTCATGGCGCCATTCCCGGAACAGCCCGAACATGAGGCCGATGTGCAATCCCGCAAAAACAGCCGCAAATGCAAAACGAAACACATCAAACCCTGCCAACGCCGCCCCCCGCCTCTTTCTAAAAAAGGCATGATACAGTATACTGTTAGAGTAAAGTTCAGTCGATACCCGGCCCCCTTCCCGGGGGCGTTGCGGGGGCACCGGCGGATTAATTCCGCCCCCGCATAGGGGGGAGCGGCGCAACCGTGTGCGCCGCGGGGGGGACCATCCCCCCCGGCCGGATTGCTACCCAATTTACCGGAGGCAGATATGAAAGTTCTTTTTATCGGGGGGACGGGGACTATCAGTACCGCGATTTCCCGCCGTTTACTGGAAGAGGGGCATGAGCTTTATCTTTTGAACAGGGGGAACCGCAATTCGGTTCTGGCCGGCGCGCGCGAGATACGCTGCGATATTAGCGACGAGATGGACGCGGCCGCGAAGCTCCGGGATCTGAGTTTCGACGCGGTGGCGGATTTTATCGCCTTCAGGGCGGACCAGGCGGAACGGGATTACCGTTTTTTTAAAGACAAGACAGGCCAGTACATTTTTATTAGCACGGCTTCGGCCTACCAGAAACCTCTGGCCGATCCCCATGTGACCGAAAGCACCCCGCTGGCGAATCCGTTCTGGCAGTATTCCCGGGACAAGATTGCCTGCGAGGATTTTCTTAACCGCAAATACCGGGAAGAGGGTTTTCCCGTTACCATTGTGCGGCCCAGCCATACCTATGACGAGAGATCCGTCCCCCTGGGCGTCCACGGCAGGAACGGGAGCTGGCAGGTAGTAAAACGGATCATCGAGGGAAAGCCGGTAATTATCCACGGGGACGGCACCAGCCTTTGGACCATGACGCATAACAGCGATTTTGCCCGCGCGTTTGCCGGCCTTGTGGGGAATATCCACGCCATAGGGGAAGCCGTGCAGATTACCTCGGACGAAGTGGTTACCTGGAACCAGGTTTACGAAACCATCGCCTCGGCGCTTGAAAAGCCCCTTAGGTCGGTCCACGTTTCCAGTTCTTTCCTCGCGCAGGCGGGGAAGGATTATGACTTTGTCGGCTCGCTTATCGGCGACAAGGCCAATTCCGTGGTTTTTGACAATAGCAAACTGCACAGGCTGGTTCCGGGTTTCGCGGCCCAGGTCCGTATGGATCAGGGTATACGCGCCACGGTTAAGAATATGCTTGCCCATCCGGAACTCCAGAAAGAGGACCCGGACTTTGACGCTTTCTGCGACCGGGTTATCGCCGTAAGGGAAAAGGCGCTCGCGGAACTGAGGGGGCGCTGAGCCGCCGGGCAGGATGCGGCGGCGCGGGCCGCGGTTTTCCCGGCTATCCTTTTACGGCGCCGGCGGCAACGCCTTTGGTTATCTGTTTGCGGAAGATCAGGTAGAAAGTGACCATGGGGATCATGCCGATCACCATGGCGGAAAACTGCCGGCCGTAATCGGAAGCCAGGGCGCCTGAAAATTTCGCGATACCGACAGGAATAGACTTAACCGCGTCGTCGCGGGTAAGGATATTGATAAGCATAAATTCGTTCCAGGTCCCCGTAAAGGTAAGGATTGCCACGGTTATCGCAGCCGGGGCGGTCATGGGGACGATGATACTGGTAAATATCCTGAGATACTTCGCGCCGTCAATGCGGGCGGACTCGATTACCGCGGTAGGGATGCTCTTGATAAATTCCGTACCCAGGTAAACGCCCATGGGAAGCCCCAGGCCTATGTAGGGGATAAGTATCCCCAGCCGGGTATTGTACAGGCCTACCGCGTTTACCATGAGGAAAAGGGGTACCATGATCGACTGCAGGGTAAGGAGTATCCCGACGATAAAGATGCCGTGCAGTACCGGAGTCGCCCTGCTTTTGATCTTCGCGAAGGCGAAGCCGGCCATAAAGCCCAGGATAACTACGGCGACGACTGTAACAAAGGTGTATAAAATACTGTTGAAGAGCAGGGTGCCGAAGTTCCCTATTCTCCAGGCATAGGGGTAGTTTCCCGGAAACCAGCGTACCGGGAAGGCAAGCTTGCTGGTTCTAAGGTACTCCTGCGTGGTTTTAAAGGACTGTATTACCAGCCAGAAGATGGGGTACAGGGCCAGCACGGTAAATACGGCCATGATAAAGTAAATGAGTATTTTTCCTGCTCCGGAATTGCCGCGTATATCCATGGCCGTTACTCCTTTCCGCCGAATTTGGCTTCCGCCGCGCGGGTTATGGCGATAAGGGCAAAGCTGATAAGTACCATTATAGTAGAAATAGCGTTTGCCAGGGGATAGTTCGGGGAACCCCGGAAGGCCATGTCGTACATGAACAGGGACAATACCCGCGTCCTGCCCGCGGGCCCGCCGTTGGTCATCACGTAGAGCAGATCGAAGGATTTGAGGGACCCGGAGATTGCCAGGATCGCGCAGGTTACGATAACCCCGGACAGAGCCGGGAGTATAATGTACCGCAGGGTCTGCCCCTCGGTAGCGCCGTCGATTTTCGCCGCCTCGATAACGGATGTGTCAATACGCTGGATGTTTGCCAGAAATATTATTACGTACATGCCGGTATACATCCACAGCATTACTACCAGTACCGGGATCATCGGGTGTTCAAGGACATTGTAGGTTGCGTGGGGATTGACAGCCCGGAGTATCTCCATGTAAACGCTGTCGGAATTCCAGTAAAAACTTTTAAACAGGATGCCGATGATAACCGGGGAAATAACATTGGGAAGGTATATCATGGTCTGGAAGAAATCCACCCCCCTGACCATTTTCCGGGACAGGATATAGGCCAGGATGAATCCAAGGGGCAGCTGCCCAAAGACCGATATAAGCACGATGAGCAGGTTGTTTTTCAGGGCAAGATAAAAGTAGTTATTGTGAAAAATTTCAATATAGCTTTTTATCCCCACCAGGCGGAAATTCGGATTGCCGAAAACCTTGCCCCCGTTGTAATTGGTAAGGCTTAAGATAACCGAAAAGATAGTCGGGAACGCCAGTACCGCGAGGTACACCGCCAAAGCCGGCAGCACCAGAATAATATAGGAAAGGCGCTCCTCTTTTCTCGAAGATAAATCCACGGAAAACTCCTTGACAAAAAACTTCCGCCGTTTACAGGGAAAGAGGCCGGCCCGCGTTGGGGACAGCCTCTTTCCGCTCATATTACACTATCGCCGGCCCTCCCGCCTACTGCTTTGCCTTCCAGGACTCAAACGCCTGCTGGGCGGCCGCGGCTATCTGCCCGGGCGCCGCCGTTCCCATGCCGATAGCCTGGAGGCCGTCGTTTATGGGGACGTGGACTTCGGCGTCAAACACGCCGTCGATAACCGCGGTAGAGACGCGGTACTGGGACGCGAGGTTCCCGCCCGCCCTCTGGAGGGGTTCCAGGGTAAGGGCGGCAATGTCTATGTCGGTCCGGGTCGGCGTGGTGATCCCGCCGGTTTCCAGGAGCCAGGTCTGAATCTCCCTGCCCGAAAGCCATTTAACCAGTTCCCAGGCGGCGGCTTCTTTTGGGGAGCCTTCGGGTATCGACGCGGCGATGCCCCAGCCTGTGCCGAGGATGCCGGAAGTGGATTTGTTAAGTTTCGCGCCTTCGATGTCCGGGAACACGGTGATGGTAAAGTTTTTCTGCCGTTCCGGGGTGATAAGGCCCTCGCCGGTGGACTTGTCCGTAATAAACGCGGCGATACGCCAGTCGCCGTCCACAAGATACGCGCCCCTGTTGGTGGCGAACTGGCCGACCACGCTGCCGTAGTCGGTGGTAAGCGAATCCCTGCTTAGAACGCCGTCATCGTACAGGGTCCTGACAAATTCAAGGGCTTTGACAAAGTCGGGATCGGTGAATTTCGCCTCGCCGCGAAGGATCCTCTGTTCCCAGCCTTCGCCGCAGAAACGGCCGGCAATAAGGGAAAAGAGGCAGCTCTGCATGACCCAGGTATCCTGGTTTGCCATAAGCACGGTCTGGTAGCCCTTGGAGCGGAGCACAGGCACCTGGGCTTTCAGTTCCGCGTAGGTTTTGGCGGGCTGGAGGCCGGCGTCCCTGAGGACTTCGTTGTTCACGTAGAAGGCATGGCTGCTCGTTATGGCCCGGGGAAGTATGGCGATATAGCCCGCGCCCTGGGCATTGGGATCAAGCGCGCCGGGGACCATTAGGGAATCGAGCCCGTCTTTCTGAATGAGGGGGCTAAGGTCCTTGAGCAGGTGCTGGGTATGCAGGGTGGTGGACCGCCCCGACGGCCACGCGTAGACTACGTCCGGAAGCTGCCCGGCCGCGGCGTAGGCCTCTATCTTGTTGTGGAAAGGTTCGTTGAAAAGGTCTTCCCGGACAACCTTGATATCCGGGTGGTTTTGGGAAAATTTATCCCAAACATCGGTGATTTCCTGAGCTGAATTAGCTATGGTTAAATCCAGATAATTCAATACCCTTACGTCAGAGGCGGAGCCGGAGCCCTGCCCTCCTTTTTTGCACCCGGCAGCGGCAAGGGCCAGCAGGGCCGAGAGTCCCAGAAAAATGGCTTTTTGTGTTATTTTCATGTATCCTCCATGGTTGGAATATTATTACATCATAAATTATAGTAATCCCGGAATAAACTGTCAAATAAAAAATATTTTAGGAAAATAAAGTTGTTTTGCGTTATACTTAAGGAAGGATCCGGCTAGTTTTTTGAGTATGGCGAAACTGCTCTTAAAGAAAACGGAATTAGGCGGAATATAATACAATTTTTTTTAAGGAAACATAATGCGTTACGGATATTTTGACAATGAAAAACGCGAATATGTTATCGATCGTATTGATGTACCGGTATCATGGACCAATTATATCGGTGTAAAGGATCTATGCGGGGTGTTTAACCATACTGCCGGGGGTTATCTGTTTTACAAAACGCCGGAGTACCACCGTATCACCCGGTTCAGGCCCAACGGCGTACCCATGGACCGGCCGGGGCATTATGTATATATCCGGGATGACGGCGACCGCAATTCCGCCGGCAAAGGGGAAGACGCGGGCGGCGCTTACTGGTCCCTTTCATGGCAGCCGGCGGGCAAGGGGCCTGGCGAGGCCAGGTACCTCTGCCGGCACGGGCTGTCGTACATAAAATACCAATGCGAATATTCGGGCATACAGGGGGAGCAGAAACTTTTCATACCAATCGATGATCCGGTAGAACTGTGGGACATAAAACTCAAGAACAATTCGGGGAGAAGGCGGGAACTTTCCGTTTTCGGCTATCTGGAATTTTCGTATCACCATATAGATATGGACAATAAAAACTTTCAGATGAGTCTCTACTCTTCAGGTTCTTCCTGCGGGGACGGGATAATAGAGTTCGATCCGTTTTACGAGTCAGGCGGTGAACAGTTTTTTACTTTCGCGGGAACTTATGCGGACGACTATGACTGCCTCAGGGATAAATTTATCGGCCCTTATCGCAGCGAAAATAACCCTGTCGCGGTGGAACAGGGATACTGTTCCATGTCGAGCGAGCTTGGGGGGAATCACTGCGGGGCTCTGAGGAAAAGCGTTTCGCTGGAAGACGGGGAAGAAGTCCGGCTTGTCTTTGTTCTGGGCGAGGGAGACCGGGCCGCGGGGGAAAAATTCCGGGAAAAGTATTCTGATTTTAAAATAATCGACAGCAGTTTCGCCGCGCTTGCCGAATTTTGGGACAGGAAACTCAGGCAGCTCCGCGTCGATACGCCCAGCGAAGCGATGAACACCATGCTCAATATCTGGAATCTGTACCAGTCCGAGATTAACGTGATGTTTTCCAGGTTCGCGAGTTTTATCGAAGTGGGGGGGCGTACCGGCCTTGGCTACCGTGACACAGCCCAGGACGCCATGTGCATCCCCCACTCAAACCCGGAAAAGTGCCGCAGCCGGATAACGGAACTGCTGAGGGGCCTTACCAGCACGGGCTACGGCCTTCATCTTTTCCAGAGCGAGTGGTTTGAGGAACACCGGCCCGCGCCCTTTAAGTCGCCGACGGTAGTACCTGTACCGGACAGGAAAAGCTTTGTCCACGGGCTGGAAGACACCTGCGCCGACGACGCGCTCTGGCTGGTGCCGGCTATCACCGAATATATCAAAGAGACCGGCGATCTGGCTTTTACGGAAGAGATATACAGTTACGCGGACGGGGGCAGCGGTACTGTTTACGAACACATGACCAAGATACTCGATTTTTCCGCGTCCCAGGTAGGGGCCCACGGGGTCTGCAAAGGGCTGCGCGCCGACTGGAACGACTGCCTGAACCTGGGCGGCGGGGAAAGCGCCATGGTATCGTTCCTGCACCACTGGGCGCTGATTCACTTCGCGGGCCTCGCGGAACAACTGGGCAGGAGCGGGGACGCGGAAAAGTACCGCGCCCTGGCGGAAAAAGTGCGCGGCATCTGCGAAAGGGAACTCTGGGACGGGCGGTGGTACTGCCGGGGGATCACCTCGTCGGGGAGGAAGATTGGAACCGCCGCGAACGAAGAGGGGAAGGTGTTTATGGAGAGCAACACCTGGGCGGTACTGTCCGGCGCGGCGTCCGGGGAGCGGGGGCTTTCCGCCATGGACGCTGTGGACGAATACCTCTATACCCCCTACGGACTCAAGCTCTGCTCCCCGGCCTATTCCAGGCCCGATGACGAAATCGGCTTTGTCACCAGGGTTTACAAAGGGCTTAAAGAGAACGCGGCTATCTTCAGCCATCCGAACCCCTGGGCCTGGGCGGCCGAGGCGATTCTGGGCAGGGGGGACCGGGCGGTAAAATTTTACAACGCCCTCTGCCCCTGCCTGCAAAACGACAGTATAGAAGTCCGGGAATCCGAGCCGTACTCTTACTGCCAGTTTATCGTGGGCCCGGATCACAGCGCGTTCGGCCGCGCCCGGCATCCCTTTATGACAGGTTCCGCGGGCTGGAGCTATTTTGCCGCTACCCGCTATATCCTGGGCATACGCCCCGGCTACGGCAGCCTCTGCATCGATCCCTGTATCCCCAAAAACTGGAAAGGTTTTAAAGCCGAACGGGTCTGGCGCGGCGCTGTCTACGAGATTGATGTGGAAAACCCCCGGGGTGTAAGCAAGGGGGCGGCGTCCTGCGCGTTAAACGGAAAACCCCTTGCCGTTAAAGACGCGCTCGCCCTGATCCCGGCCCAGGGCAGCGGCAGCAGAAACTATGTTAAAGTAGTGATGGGGTAGGGGGGGATTAGCCGGAGCGGGCCTTTGTACCGATACTAACAGGACAGGTTTGCAAGTTCCCGATCCGATTCCGCAAGTTCCCCGGCTATTACTTCCCGTACCCTGTCGCTTAAGGCCTGGCGCCTGTTCCCGGGGGGGATATCCTTGGTCATTATAGGCTTCCCAAAGGCTATCCATACCGGCGCCGGCTTTACCCTGCCGGTTTTTTCAAAGACTTCGTAGCTGCCGGTTATGGCGACAGGGACTATCGGCGCATCCGCGTCGGTTGCCAGTTTAAAGGAACCCGCGTGGAAGGGAAGCAGGCCCTGGCCTTTGCTGCGGTGGCCTTCGGGGAAAATCAGTATGGAATTTCCGGCCTGTATCCGCCTGGCCCCGGTTTTGATCGCGGCCAGACTCTTGCGGGTATTTTTTCTGTCTATAAAAAATCCGCCCATAATAAGAATCCAAAAATTAAGAAAGGGAATAAACGCCAGCTCTTTCTTCGCGATAAAACCGACCGTGCGCCCCGCCGTTGCCAGGATCAGCAAAATATCGAGATAACCGCAGTGATTGCTCACAAAACAGAGGCCCCCTTCCCGGGGAATATTTTCCCTGCCCCGTATTCTGAGATCGCAGCCCGTTAGACGGATCAGAATCCGCGCGAAGAGATACGCAATCCGGCAGATCAAAAAAGACACGGACTTTCTAAGCCCCAGACAGTTTGCGATAAAGAGCAGCAGTCCAATCGGAGTAAGGACAGTAACCATCAAACCGAGAATCAGGAATATAAACGCTGTTTTTACGAACTCCATGAGCCGCCTTCTTTTCCCTTGCTTATAGTACATATAGTACAGCTCTTGAATGAAATGCCCCGCCCTGAACCTCCCCCATGGGCCGGCAGAATCCCCGCTGCCCTCAGGGAAGAATCCCCAGAGTTTTTAAAATTCCGCGGGCGGTCTTCGCGTTCTCCCACAGATATGCTGTTATGCCCAGGCCGCGCGCCCCTTCGATATTGGCCGGTACATCGTCAAAAAAAACAATTTTATCCGGGGCGCAGCCCAGGGCGTCTATAAGTACCTGATAGATTTCCCGCTCGGGTTTAAGGAGGTTGTGCTTGCAGGAAAAAATGCAGGGATCGCAGAGATCAAACACCCGGAAAACATCCCGCTCAAGCTCAAGGAAATCGTGGGGCATATTGGAAAGTATCCCGAGTTTGCAACCGGTCCCCCCGATTTCCCTCATGAGTTCTTCCGTTTCGCTGTTTATAGCGGCCCAGCTGTGAATATCAATCCGGGTGATACGGTCCGCCAGATCGTCAAAATCCCGCGTGTCCGTTACCGGGACACCGGCCTCCCTCATTACCTTTTGGTAGTAATCCCTGCCCCTCATGCTGCCCCGGTCGTAATCGTCCCGGTACGCCATGCGTGCCTTTTCAAAAATTTCCGCAGGTACGCCCGCAAGGCGGGCCATCTCCTCCCCCGCCTCGCCGGCAGGGTCCAGGCTGATCACCCTTCCATAGTCAAACACTACCGCATCGAACATAATCTATATTTTCCCATATATCGGCGTATTTGTAAAGTACGCGCATGAGGGCTGTGCCTGAGGGCTCTATCTGTATTCCTCCCAGGATTTGATTTCCAGGGATTCATCACCGGGGGGGGCAAGCTTCCTCCGCGCGTAGGCCAGGGCGTCAATAAATGAGCGGGCCACCTTGATATTGGTAAACAGGGGTATGTCGAAATCTATAGCCATGCGGCGGATAAGGTAATCGTTTTTCAGTTCCTTTTCCCGGTTATTTTTGGGGATATTGATGATCATGTCCGCTTCCCGCTTTCTGATAAACGTGGCGATATTCGGCTCTTTGGATTCAAGCGGCCAGTTGAGGGCCGCTGCGGGAACCTTGTTTGACGCAAGAAAGCGGGCGGTTCCCCGCGACGCGTAGAGTTCGTACCCCATTTCCACAAGTTTTCTCGCCGAATCCAGAAAATCCAGTTTTTCCTCGATGGTGCCGGTGGAGAGCAGTATCCGTTTCCGTGGAATACGGTAGCCTACCGACAGCAGGGCTTTGAGAAATGCGTCGTGGAAGTCGGTGCCGATACATCCCACTTCGCCGGTAGAGGCCATTTCCACGCCGGAAACCGGATCCGCGCCGTGAAGCCGCGAGTAGGAAAACTGCGCGGCTTTTACGCCCACCCATTCCAGATCGAGGGCGGAAAGCGGCGCTTTCTGTACCGGCTCGTCCAGCATGGCCCGGACCGCCATTTCGATCATGTTTACCCGGCTTACCTTGGAACAGAAGGGGAAGCTCCGGCTGGAACGCAGGTTGCATTCGATAACGCGGACCCTGTTACGCTGGGCCAGAAACTGGATATTGAAAGGCCCGGTAATGTCCAGGGCCCTGGCTATCTCGCTGGAAATTTTGCGTACCTTCCGTATGGTTTCGATGTAGAGCCGCTGGGCGGGCAGGACTACTGTCGCGTCCCCCGAATGAACTCCGGCGTTTTCTATATGCTCGGTAATGGCGTGGAACAGAATTTCCCCGCGTTTGGCTACCGCGTCAATTTCAATCTCCTTTGATGTTTCGATAAATTTGCTTATCACGACCGGGTGTTCGGAGGAAACATCCGAGGCGAGGGACAGAAATTTTTCCAGGCTTTCGTCGTCCCAGGCGACGTTCATCGCCGCGCCGGAGAGCACATAGCTGGGCCGTATCAGCACCGGATAGCCGGCCTCCTCGGCAAAGGCCTTTGCCGAGGGAAGGTCCGTAAGCTCCCGCCACACCGGCTGTTCTATGCCCAGCCTGTCCAAAAGGGCGGAAAATTTGTTCCGGTCTTCGGCCATGTCGATGGACTGGGGAGTAGTACCGTATATCAGCGCCCCCGCCGTGTAGAGGCTGGTGGCAAGGTTGTTGGGCGTCTGCCCGCCCATGGACAGGATCAGGCCGTCGGGCCGTTCCCGCTCGTAGATGTCCAGAATCCGTTCCAGGGACAGTTCTTCAAAGTAGAGCCGGTCGCACATATCGTACTCGGTAGAGACCGGTTCGGGATTGCAGTTTACCATGATCGTATAGCGGCCGAGTTTCTGCGCCGTTACCGCGGCGTTTACGCAGCACCAGTCGAACTCGACGCTGCTCCCAATCCGGTAGGCGCCCGAGCCGAGAACCATCACCCCCCGTCCCGCGGGGCTGGTGTCGTCCCGCGCGCCGCCCGCCGAAATCCCCGATACGCCGTTCCCGGTCCCGGCGTAGGTCATGTAGAGGTAGTTGGTCTTTGCCGGGTATTCCGCCGCGAGGGTGTCTATCTGCTTTACCGAAGGCCGGATACGGTAGTTTTCCCGCAGCCGCCGTACCTCCATTTCCTTCATCCCGATAAACCGGCCGATACGCTCGTCGCTGAAACCGGCGCGTTTCGCCCTGGCAAGCAGCTCGCGGTCAACAGTAATACTGCCGGCAATGGCCCGCAGGGATTTTTCGGTTTCCAGCACATTTGCTATTTTGTACAAAAACCACTTGTCGATTTTGGTGAGGCGGTAGATCTTCTCTACGGACCAGCCTTCCCGCAAGGCGCGGTAAATGATAAAGACGCGGCGGTCGGTAGGTTTTACCAGGGCTTCCCGGAGGTCCTTTATTCCCAGGCCGCAGTACACATCGTCCGCGGCAAGGCCGGGAGCGCCGCTGCCCGTCATGCGCAGGGCTTTTTGCAGGGCTTCCTCAAAACTGCGGCCTATGGACATAACCTCGCCCACGGACTTCATCTCCGAACCGATACGGAGATCAACATTTTTAAATTTCGCCAGATCCCAGCGGGGTACTTTTACAACGCAGTAATCCAGGGCGGGTTCAAAACAGGATTTTGTTACGCGGGTAAGGCGGTTCTCGATATCCGCGAGAGAATAGCCCAGCGCGAGCTTTGCCGCCACAAACGCGAGCGGGTAGCCCGTTGCCTTGGACGCCAGCGCGGAACTGCGGGAAAGCCGGGCGTTTACTTCGATAATACGGTAGTCTTCGGAAAAGGGGTCAAGGGCGTACTGTATGTTGCATTCGCCCACAATGCCAAGGTGCCGTATAACCTCGATAGAGATTCTGCGCAGCTTGTGGTACTCCCCGTCGGTCAGGGTCTGCGAGGGGGCGACAACGATGCTTTCGCCGGTGTGGATTCCGAGCGGATCGAAATTTTCCATGTTGCAAACAGTGATACAGTTATCGTACACATCCCGCACCACTTCGTACTCGATCTCTTTCCACCCGCCGAGCCATTCTTCCACCAGCACCTGGGGCGTATGCGAGAACGCCCGGTCGCAGCGGCGGCGTATCTCCTTTTCGTTCCGGCAGATTCCGGAACCCGCGCCGCCCAGCGCGTAAGCCACCCGCACCATTACCGGGTAGCCTATCCCCGCCGCCGCCTTGACAGCGGATTCCGTATCGGTAACGGCGGCGCTGCGGGGCGTAAGGGCGCCTATCTCGTTGAGCCGGTCAACAAAACGCTGCCTGTCCTCGGTATCCTCAATGGCCCTTACCGGCGTACCCAGAACCTTGACCCCGTATTTGTAGAGTATCCCTTCCCTTTCCAGGGCCACCCCGCAGTTCAGCGCGGTCTGCCCTCCGAACGAAAGCAGCAAGCCGTCGGGCCGCTCCTTTTCAATTACCTTCCGAACATATTCCGGCAGTACCGGGAGAAAGTAAGTATGATCGGCCATTCCCTCGCTCGTTTGAATCGTGGCGATGTTGGGGTTAATAAGCACCGTTTCTATTCCTTCTTCCCGCAGCGCCTTAAGCGCCTGGGATCCGGAATAGTCAAACTCCCCGGCCTGCCCTATCTTGAGGCCCCCGGAACCGAGGACCAGTACTTTGCGAACAGTATCCCTGTTAATCATGGCTGTTCCTTCCCGCCTTTCTGTTTTCCCACCTCTTCCAGAAACCGGTCAATCAAAAATTCCGTATCGCGGGGGCCGGGGCAGCCTTCGGGGTGGAACTGTACCGCGCAAAAGGGTCCCCGGGCGGAACGTATGCCCTCTATGGTGCCGTCGTTGCCGTTGAGGAACCACGGTTCCCAGCCCGCAGGCAGGGTTTCGTTCCGTACCGCGTAGCCGTGGTTCTGGCTTGTAATATAGCAGCGCCGGGTCCCCGCTTCCACGCAGGGCTGGTTCTGGCCCCGGTGGCCGTACGGCAGTTTGTAGGTATCGCCCCCGGCGGCCAGCGCCATGATCTGGTTTCCCAGGCAGATGCCGAAGATGGGCTTTCCCGTGAGAAAGGCCTGCCGCGTCATCGCGATGGTCCTTCCGCATGCCTTGGGGTCCCCGGGGCCGTTGGAAAGAAAGAGGCCGTCGTATTCAATGCCCGACATATCGTGGTCCCAGGGTACGCGTACTATTTCCACGTTTCGCGCGAGAAGGCAGCGGAAGATATTCGCCTTGGCCCCGCAGTCAACCAGCGCTATACGGGGCGGCCTTTCCCCGCCGGGCGCGGCGTTATTGCCATCGGCATTACCGCCGGGATAAAACACCTTTACCTCTTTCGGCGACACATCGTCTACCGGGTGGGGGACAAGGCCCGAGTCAAGGGTTACGTCCCTGGTCCCCTCGACCAGTATCTTCCCCATCATCACCCCCTGCTCCCTCAGGCGCTTGGTAAGGAAACGGGTATCTACGCCGCAGATACCCGGCACGTTGTTCTTTTCAAGCCAGGCCGAAAGGGACGCGCCCGAGGAAAAATGGCTCGGCTCGTCGCAGGCCTCCGCTACAACAAAACCCGACACCTGGACCCGGCCCGACTCAAAATGACAGGGGATGCCCTGCCCGTCAAACCGGGGCTCCAGCGTTTTAGGCTCCAGCGGCACCCCGTAGTTCCCCACAAGCGGGTAGGTGGACACCAGTATCTGGCCCCGGAAACTCGGGTCCGTGAGCGACTGGGGGTAGCCCGTCATCCCGGTAGTAAAGACCACTTCCCCCGCCTGGGAGCGCGCCTTCCCGAAGGACCAGCCCGCGTACTCCGACCCGTCTTCCAGGACAAGTTTCGCGGGCCTGGCCGCCGCCGGCTTCCTTGCCCGCGCCGCTGTTTTTGCCCCTGCCTTTCCCTGATTCGCCATGCCGCCTCCTCTTTATAGTAAACAAATTTAACCGCGAAGGCGAAGAAGCCGAAAAAGGTACATGACGCGCCGGTTTTTCCTTCCCTTTTTGGCCTTATGCGTAAGTATTCAGAGGGGGGTCTGTTACCGGACGGTCAGCCGGGGGTAATTGCAAACCCTGTCCGGCCCCCCTGCGCTCCATACCCGCCCCCGCCGCTTACGGCGTGTATTCCGCTACCCCCCGCGCATAGGAATATACCGCAATTCCCTTCTTCCTCTAACTTTTCCGACTTTGCCGTTAAAAATCCTTCATTCGAGGGGGGGTCTAATATCCCGCCCCTCTGGGGCGGTTCAATTCCCTGCCAATGATGGCGGGGTAGCAGACCCCCAGTATAAAATGAGAAAAGTCCGTAGGACTTTTTCTTCTCGAACGAAGAACCCCGCTGCTCTGCGGCGGGGTTCTTCATTATCATATTTTATAACCGGCAAGAGAATCAAGGGCCGGAAAAGAAAAACAAGGAAAGAAAAATCGAAAAACAGCCGGTTTTTTGCCTTTTGCCCGGCGTTATTAAGGCAAAACCGGGAAATTCTTTCCGGAAAACGCGAATACAGGGAAATTGTAGCTGTCCAACTGCCCGGCAAAAAAATTGCCCATGGGGGCGGTTCCGGCAATTTTTATATTTTTTTTAGATTCCTCTTGCATTTTATTATAATTTCTTGTAAGGTATTCCTAGCGGTTGAATTATTATTCGAAAACGGCCCGGCGTATGCAGCTGTAAAGGGCCGGATCCGGGTAAGGGCGGGCTTTAGTCCGCCGAACCGCCGTGAACGCCATACTATTTGTCTTGCGGGGGTCCAAAGTATCTATGTTATGTAATTCCTTGTATAGCAAAGAATTAGCACA
>JAIRYB010000107.1 GCA_031267955.1 Spirochaetaceae bacterium
CTTGCCGGCCCGGCCTGTTTTTAGTATGATATTCCCGGTAATTATTCATGGCTTGGGATAAAAAAGACATTTCCCCGGAACTTGTCAAAGACCTTTCCGCGCGTTACGGCTGCGATCTGCTTGTAGCGTCCATTTTGGCGCGGCGGGGCGTAACTGCGGGGGAAGATATCCGCTATTTTCTTGAGGATGATCCCCGGTATCTACGGAACCCCTTTGAATTGCCGGGCATGGAAGACGCGGTGGACCGTATTCTCGCGGCAAAGGAAGAGGGGGAGAAACTTCTGGTCTTTGGGGACCGCGATGTGGACGGGATAACCGCTACGACCCTGCTTGTGGATTTTTTCAAAAAAATGGGGCTTGATGTAAGCTGGCGCTTCCCTGTCGGGAACGAGCCCTACGGGCTTTCTATGAAGGCGGTGGAGGATTTTGCCGCGGAACAGGGTACCCTGATTGTTACGGTGGACTGCGGGATTTCCTGCCTTGCCGAAATCGCGCGGGCGAATGAGCTTGGCATGGACGTGATCGTGACGGATCACCACAACCAGCAGGAAACACTGCCCGACGCGCTCGCCATCATCAACCCCAAGCTCAACGGCTCGCCCTATCCGTTCCGCGATCTGGCGGGCTGCGGGGTAGCTTACAAGCTGGCCTCGGCGCTGCGTTTTGCCCTGAAAAGCGATCTTTACGGCCATTCGGTGAGCCTGCTTAATACCCGGCCTTCCAACGACGCGTATATTATCGAAGTAGTAAAACTGCGCAATCTGGCGGTAGCCGACAGGCTGGCGGAGACCGTGATACCCGGAATGGTGGGCATTGCCGAGACGCGGCTTCCGGCATTTCTTGAAGGGCAGCAGATCTTCGCGTGGGACGCGCCGCTGCAAAAGAAAACGCTGTCGAAAATTTTCGGGAGCGGGATCGAAGTTTACATGATCGATATGGCCGGCGAGATTGGGAAGGACATTCCCCAGGCCGCCGGCAAGAGCCTCCTGCGGCTCCGGGAAATTTCCCGTATCGCCAAATATTCCGAAAAACCCGCCGAGGAAATGGATGTTTTTGTCAATCTTTTTACCTCGTTTTTCCAAAGGCGGGAAAAGCATTTTACCGGGGACGATATCGAGGACATGCAGCTCGCGGCCCTCGGGACTATGGCGGACCTGATGCCGCTCCGGGACGAAAACCGGATCATCGTGCGTATAGGCATGAAGGCCTTGCAGGATAAGCCCAGGCCGGGCTTAAGCGACCTGATCTTCAAACTCGGGCTGTCCGGGCGGCGCCTGGGGGCGGCGGACATTTCCTGGCAGTTATGCCCGGCGATCAATGCGGCGGGGCGTATGGGGCAGCCCGAAACAGCGGCAAAGCTGCTTATGGAAGAAAATCTGCGGGAGCGGGAGAATCTCGCTGAAGAGATTGTCGGCCTTAACGAACAGCGGAAGGCAAAGGGGGAGGAAACCTGGGCCATTGTGGAACCTATGGCGCAGGAGAGCCTTGACGGGTTCGGGGGAAAGCTGGTATTGGCCTGCGGGGAAAATATTATCCGGGGGGTTACAGGCATCATGGCGAGCCGGCTTGTGAACCGCTTTAAAGTCCCCGCCGTAGTGGTATCGTTCTGTGACAACATCGCGACAGGATCGCTGCGCTCGACCCGGGGCTACGATCTGGCGGCGATTCTGGATTCCTGCGCCGATCTTTTTATCGACAAAGGCGGGCATAATTACGCCGCGGGTTTCAGCATGGACTGCGCCGGAACGCGGGACGGCAAACCAAACTGGCAGGAATTCCTTTCGCGGCTTAAAACCATCGCGTCCGACATCGATCTGAAGGACGGGCCGGACAGCGACACGGTTACTGTTGACGCGGAGCTTCCCATGTCCTACCTGAAGCCCGATATTATTTTTAAGATTGTCGACCGCCTTGAACCTTACGGGGAAGAAAACAAACCCCTTACCTTCTTGTCGAAGAATCTTCCGGTGGAAGATATCAGCCTTATGGGTACGGGCAAAAACCACGTAAAACTTACCCTGGATGCCGGGGAGTGCAAATGGCCGGCGATCTACTGGCAGGCGCCGGACTGGGTACGGGATATTAACCGCAAGGACCGCCTTGATCTGGCGTTCCAGGTAAACCGGAATTACTTCAAAGGCAACGAGATACCCCAGATGATCATTGCCGGCCTGAAATACAGCGGCCGGGATTCATGAAAAAAAGCCCGTATTCCCTGTTAAAAGTATTACTGTTACTCTTCGCGCCGCCGCTGTTCTGCGCCGCCGCTCCGGCCGGCTGTGCCGCGGGAAGCAGGGCGGCCGGCCCCTCCGGGGAAGTCCCCGCTGCCTCGGTTTCCGCCGGGGAATCCGCCCCCGCCGAAACGGCCGCCCCGGAAAGCGCCGTTGCGGAAACCGCTGTTCCGGAAGCCGCCGCCCCGGCCCCGGAAGCCGCTGAAGCGCCCGCGCGGGCGGCTGTGCTGAACGCCGCTCCCAGGCTGGGGGAGCCGTTCGCGGTCGCCCTGGCGCTGCCGCCGGAACCGGGGAGGGACTCCCCGCCCCGGGCGTTCCTCCTGGACAGCGCCGGGCGGCGGACAGCCCGGGCCACTTTTTTCAGCATAGGCGCGAACGGGGCGGGGGCGGAGGTATGGGCGGCGCTGCTCGCGGTCCCTTCCACGATGAGGGGCGGGGAGGCGGCGGTCAGAATCGAGGGGCTGCCGGCGCCCGGCCTTGAGGATATTCCCATCACCGTGGGGGGGCGGGAGTTTGTCTCCGAGACAATCGATCTGGACGATCTGAACACGGCGCTCCGTACCGAGCCGGACCCCCGGAAAACCGGCGAAGCGGAACAGCTACAGACAATCCTGAGGCGGACCGGTACGCGGATATACGCTGAAGGCCCTTTTATCCCTCCGGTAACCAGCACCCGCAGGACAAGCTTTTACGGCGACCGGCGGGTATTCCGCTATACAGACGGTTCGACGGATAATGCGATCCACGCCGGCGTGGATTACGGAATCCCGACAGGCACCAGGGTCAGCGCCTGCGCGCCGGGCAGGGTGGTTTTGGCCCGGCCCCGCATCGTAACCGGCAATTCGGTTGTTATAGAGCACCTTCCGGGGGTATATTCCCTTTACTATCACCTGGATTCCATCGCGGTGCGCGAGGACGATCTGGTCATGGCCGGGACGATCCTGGGAGAATCCGGGGCTACCGGCCTTGCCACAGGCCCCCATCTGCACTGGGAGGTACGCGTTGCCGGGGAAAACACGGACCCCGATGCCCTGATTGCCCGGCCCCTGCTTGACAGGAACGAGATTTTTGCTAAACTATTCGAATAGCCGCGCGTATACGTGAGTGTTAAGGCCCGCGCGTGCCGGGGGGGTAGCGTAAGACTTGCTCCGGGCCGCAGGCCCTCCGCGGATCTTTTCTTTGAGACGGCGGAGCAAGGCTGGAGCGCAGGGGGGCCGGACGGCGGCCTTTTATGACGGCGGTCGCCTTTTGGTAACAGGCCCCCCTTTTGATGATTATGGATTATAACAATTTTACCGGCGGGAAAGGAGGTGATTTATTTGGCGCACATCATCATTGATGACAACGAGATACTGGAAAAAGCTATTAAGCGGTTTAAGCGGATGGTTGAAAAAGAAGGTATCATCCGGGAGTACAAGAAGCGGGAATATTACGAAAAACCCTCCACGATTCTGAACAGGAAAAAGAAAGCCATTAAACGGAAACTCCTCAAAAAATCCCGGAAAGGCAAAGCCGACTATTAGGCCCGGCCCG
>JAIRYB010000134.1 GCA_031267955.1 Spirochaetaceae bacterium
ACCCCTTCTCCCAATTCGTCGATTAGCGTTTCCAGGGAGGCGAGGCTTTCCCCCAGGCTTGTGTGGAAGCCCCTGGAGCATTTGAACCAGTAGCTGCCCATGCCGTCGGTAAAGAGGCAGATAAAGCCCATATCCTTCCTGCCCGCGCCTCCGGCGTTCGGCTTCCAGATCGCCGGCGTTACAAGCAGGGGAAGCGCGTTAAGCAGGGCCGGCAGATTTTCCGCCGCCTTGAAGTTGGTTTTGCGGGGCCAGGTCCGGCCCAATGCGCCGTCGACCGCCAGCGCGGGGGCAAGTTTCAGAATGAGCGACAGTTTTTCTTCGGCCAGCAGGGCGTATTTGCCGTTTACCGTTATGGTCCCCCGCAGCCCCTTGTAGACGGATCTATCGGCGGGGACGCTGTCCTTTACCCGCGCAAGCCGCTCCCAGGGCAGTATTGCTGTTTTTTTGCCCTTGATGGTTTCAATCTCGAAAACCTCGCTGCCGATCCTGATCGTGTTGGTAAAGTCCCTGGCCTTTTTCGGCTTTCCCTCCCCCGGCGCCGTCCTGCCCCCCAGTGCGGCGAAGAGTTCCGGGCTCAGTTTTTCCAGAACCTGCCTGGAAAGGGGGGACACCGACATGGCGTACATCCTCGTGGTACGGATAATTTCACCGGCTACGATGTACTGGGGGTTCTCCCTGAACATGACCGAGCCGGGGTGTATCAGGATGCGGTCCGCGGTAAGGCTCCGGTAGAGTTCCCGTCCCTCCCTGACGCAGACAAACTGGATAAGCCCGGCGGCGACGCAGGAAAGATAGTCGTCGGCAGCGCCGCCCGACAGCAGGGGAATACCCATGCCGGAAACAATTTCCCCGAGCTGCGCGCCGACATTTATGATTTCCGCCATGGCCTTTTCGTCCAGGTAGTTTTTCGCGCAGAATTTCCCCTTTACCGGCGCGGCGGTATAGGCGCGGTAGAGCCTCAGGTATGACACAAAATCCCCGGCGGGATCGCGGAAACTGTGGTGGGCGCGGCGCGCGTCCATTTCCTCCCCGGGCGGGAGCACATAGGGGCTCTGGGTAGACAGAAACGCCGCGGCGATTATGGTTTCCTCCGTAACTTCGGGATAGCGCAGTATCGCTTCCACAATTATCCGGGACTGGCGGGGGGGCAGGGGGAATTCCGTCATCATCCTGCCGATACGGGAAAGGCCGCGGTCCTTTTCCAGCGCGTTAAGCAGGTTGAGCGTTTCGATGGCGGCGATGATGCCGTCCCTGCCCGGGGGCGAGATAAAGTCGAATTCCTCAAACGCCGTGATGCCCAGGTCCGCCATGCGCAGTACCACTTCCGACAGGTCCGTGCGGAAAATTTCCTCGGTAGTAAAAAGAGGCCGGTTCTCAAAATCCTTGCGGGTGTAGAGCCGGTAGCAGCTCCCCTCGCAGGTACGCCCGGCCCGGCCCTTCCTCTGATTCGCCGAGGCCTTTGACACCGGCCCTTCCACAAGGCTCGATGTAAATGTTTTCGGGCTGTAGTAATTCAGTTTGGAACGCCCCGAATCGATCACCGTGGTAATCCCGTCGATCGTAACGGAAGTCTCGGCAATGTTTGTGGAAATAACCGCCTTTATTTTACCCGGCGGCGGCTTGTCGAAAACCCGCTCCTGCTCTTCCTTGCCAAGCCTGCCGTACAGCGGCACCAGGTGAAGGCAGCTCCCCATCTGCCCGGAAGCCAGGCGGCCCATGCAGCCTTTGATCATCTTTTCGCCCGGAAGGAAGATGAGCATATCCCCTTCCCGCCCCTCGTTTATGATCCTTTCCGTGATAACCTCTATCTTGTTAAGCAGCGCTTCCTCGGCAAGGCCGCCCTCCGCCGGGGCAGGCGGATCGTAGATCAGGGTTACGGGGTAGGTGACCGCGTCGATCTTCACCACCGGGCATTCGCCAAAATATTCGGAAAAAACCTGGGCGTTGATCGTAGCCGAGGAGACTATCACCTTAAAATCGCGCCTGGATTCCAGGACCCGCTTTAAAAGCCCAAGGATAAAATCGATATTAAGGCTCCTCTCGTGCGCCTCGTCCACAACCAGAAGCGAGTACTTTGAAAGCCAGGGATCGAGTTTCATTTCCTGCAGCAGGATCCCGTCGGTCATGATTTTGATCTTGGTAGACGGCAAGGTCCTGTCCTCGAAGCGCATCTTGTAACCGGCAAGCCCGGGGATGGCGGTCCCGGTCTGCCGGGCGATAAACTCGCTTACCGAAACCGCGGCAATACGGCGGGGCTGAGTTACGCCGATAATGCCGTTTGCGGTATAGCCCGCGTCGTGGAGAATAACCGGCATCTGGGTGGTCTTTCCCGAGCCGGTAGGGCTTTCCACCACTACCACCTGGTGGCCGGCAAGCGCGTCAAGGATTAGGTCCTTGTGTCTGTAAACAGGAAGTTCAAAATAATTCATGCGTCACACTATATCCCGGTTTTCTTCGGCGCGCAGCAATTCCGCGGCCCTGCGTATATCCGCAGGGCTTCCGCCTTTTAGAAACACCTCGTAAATTTTCAAAATAATCTCCCGCAGCCTGTCCCCCGGCCGCAGGGCCGAAACGCTTTCCAGCGCGGCGGCGGCATTCCCGGCGCCCTGTTCTTTGCCGCTCTCCCTGAGCTGCTGGTACACGGCCCCGGCCGCGCCTGCGGCGATATAGGCGGGGCATATTCCCTGTTCCAGGCAGAAAGAAGCCGCGCCGACAAGCCGGTCGGAGGGGGAGAGCTTGCGGACAGGGTCCGCCCCGACCCGTTTGCAGGTATCCCCCAGGGCGGCGTTGGAAAAACGCAGCAAAAGGTCGTCAATGTGGTCGATGATCCCCTTAACCGGAACCTGGTAGCGGGCGCCCAGGGCCTGGGCGCTTTCCAGCATGGCGTTCTGCGCGACAAGCCTTATATCGGGATTGCCGGCCGCCGCCCAGATATATTCAAAGCCCGCAAAGCCGCCCAGATAGGCGCAGACCGCATGGCCCATGTTATGGACGTAGAGTTTCCGCTTAAGGTAAAAACCGAACGGAGAAAAGGGGACCATGTTTTTTATCTCCGGAATACCGCCCCTGAACGCATCCCTGTCCACCGGCAAAAAACCGTAGCGCTCGGTGCAGACCCGCAGGGGATCGCCCGCCTGCATTTCCGGCGTCTGTACCGGCACCATGCGGCCTATGGACGCCTCCACCAGCCCGACGCTTCTGTCGAATCTTTCACATTCTTCATCCGACAAGTTTTCCTTAATCATCCCCCCAAGGATGATGTTTGCGTCCATAAGGTTTTCGCAGATAATAATGTTCAAAGGCTTCCCGCCCGAGGCCAGGCGTTTTTTAATGCCCGCGGCGATGACAGGCGCGATAAATTTAAGCACCTTGACCCCTACCGCCGTGGCCATTATATCGGTTTCCGCTATCAAATCCGCCGCCCGCTCCGCGTCCTTACCGTTTACCGCGTCCACCCCGTTAATTTCGATATCCTCAAAACCACCAGTCGAAACTATACGGAGCGGGTACCGGCGTTCCCGGCGCAGCCGGTCCACCAGGGCATCGGCAATGTCGATAAAAGTAACCTCATAACCCGACAAGGCAAAAAGCGCCCCGATAAACCCCCGCCCGATATTGCCGCAGCCGTACATCGCCATCTTCATAACAGCCTCCATTATCCTGACAAGAAGGGCTTTATGCAAGCCGCCGCATTGGCCCGTATCGCATTGGCCCGATGTAAATCCCGCATTTTAGCCCGGAATTTGGGCGCGCCCGTACCGACGCGCCCATCGGGAACCTTTTCCTGGTTTCCGATACAACGGCGGTAAACAGTTACATATCCGCGCATTGTCGCGCCATATCCGGCCAAAGGTCGAAGGCTTGATCTTTTCCCATATCCGGGTTATATTTCTCCGGCCAGCATCTTTGGGCCTTTAGCTCAGTTGGTTAGAGCTGCGGACTCATAATCCGTAGGTCCCTGGTTCAAGTCCAGGAAGGCCCAACGAAAGAACCCCCGTCAAGGGGGTTTTTTCGTTGGCGGTCCCTTTTCGGACTTGAAGGGTTTCGCCGCCGACCAGGGGGAGGAAAAGGCGCCAGGGATGGCGCCGGCAGGGCGGAACCACGGCCCGGAAGCCCGAGACACGATGCCGAGGGCTGTAGGGCAAGTCCAGGAAGGCCCAACGAAAGAACCCCCGTCAAGGGGGTTTTTTCGTTGGCGGTCCCTTTCCGGACTTGAAGGGTTCCGCCCGCCGACCAAGGGGAGGAAAAGGCGCCAGGGATGGCGCCGGCAGGGCGGAACCACGGCCCGGAAGCCCGAGACACGATGTCGAGGGCTGCAGGGCAAGTCCAGGAAGGCCCAGTAAAAGTAACCCCGCCAGCCTCGCTCAGTAACCAGCAAAGCCCCGGAGGGCCGCAAGCTCACCGCCTTCAGCCCCTTGGCTGCCCCGTCAATCCGAAGCCGAAGCTTGGCAGGTTCCGGCGGGTGTGGTAGTATCGCTTCCATGGACAGGGAAACGCTGGGGAAAAAAATCGCGCCGTGGTTCGAGTGGTTCCACCGGCATCCGGAATTGCAAAACAAAGAGTACGAAACAACAAAACACATCGGGGAAATTCTCGTGGAGCATGGAATAGAGATCCTCAATACGGGCCT
>JAIRYB010000157.1 GCA_031267955.1 Spirochaetaceae bacterium
GCCGCGAATATTGCCCCAGATCAGAACGGCAGGGAAAACCGCAGCTGCCGTATCAGGGTGTCGGCCTTGTCACGGTACTGGGCCGGGTTTACGGCAGCCGCTTCTTCCAGGCAGGCGACGGCCTCTTCTATTTTCCCGGCCGAGGCCGCGTTGACCCCCCGGGCATAGGAAATCAGCGACAGGCTCGCCCCCTTGTCCAGGGAGAGGCGGTAATAATTCTCCGCCGCCGCGTAATCGTGTTTTTTGTAAGAGAGCAGGCCCAGGTAGTAATAAGGCGCGTAGTGATCCGGGCGCAGGTTCAGGGCCGAAGAAAAGCAGATGTCGGCGGTAAGGTTGTCGCCGGTATTGTAGGCGTTCCGGCCGTTTTCAAGCAGATCGTTAAAAGTTTTTCTGGTTATCAGGTACTCTTCGTAGTCCCGGCGCAGTATTTCAAGGTCTGTCCACGCGGTGATGCGCTGGGCGGCATACTTGGAATTGTCGTCGGCCGCGGCCCGGTCCGAAAGTGTCAGCAATACTTCCCCCAGGGTACGGTAGTACGCTTCTTTTTTTGTGTTCATAAAGAACGAGACCAGGGACCACGCCACGCTCTGGAAATTATCCGGCCGTCCCAGGACATCGGCAAGAAGCACCCATTCCAGCGAGGGCGCGTTTCTCCCCAGATTTTTAACGCTGTCAAGCCAGGCCAGGTTTTCCGTATATTCCAGCCTTCCCAGCACCTCGTCGTAGCGGAAACCGCTGAAGTAGACGGCGAATCCTTCCAGCATCCAGGAGGGAGGATCGTCAACAAAGCCGCGGAAGAACTGGACAAAAGCCTCCTGGGGAAGCGCCCTTTTTTCGTCAGGGCTTCCCCGGTGGATCACCAGCTCCCTTTTTTCCCGCAGGGCGTAATGAAGGTATACGGCCCCCTTTCTGGTTTCACTGAGATGGGACGAGATGTAGGCATTGTAGGATTCTTCGTCGTTAAAAGCCCTTACCCGGTATATGTCGCCGAGCCATGAGGGATCGTAGCGGAAAACCCGGTTAAAAGCCTGAAAACGCGCCTCCAGTTCCTTGATAATCGCGAGGGCGTCGTCTCTTCCCCTGTCGGAGATTACGTAGTAAAGCCCGCTTTTCGCTTCGAAAACAGGCCTCCCGGCATCTGTCTCCGCGGGCCCGTCCGGGCTTTTTTCTTCTTCAGCCGGATTGTCGGCAGGGAGAGGAACGGGATTGCCCTCCTGCGCGCGAGGCGAAAACGCAAAAACCGTTAAAAGGGCAAAAACAAAAAAATAATGTTTCATTGGAAAGCGCGGATGTAATATTCCCTCCGGGACGGGGCGGTTCATTCGAAAGTCTGGTTTGATACCCCGCAGCTTGCTGCGGTTCAAACAATGCACCGCTTGCAAAAAAATTGGTATTAAACCAGACGGTATAATAAATTTCCTATCGAATAAGCCTCCGATTAGGAAATTGCTCCACGTTCCAGATACCGCGCAGCTTGCTGCGCGGAGGCTCATTGCCGGTATCTTTATCGCAATTTTCATTGTACTTCTTCCTATTGTATTATTTTATCGATAATAATGTTAACCTCTTCAATGAGAATGCCGGTATAGCGTTCAAGATTCTCGATGATGTACTGCTGCATAGCGTAGATATTGCCGCCCAGTTGGGTTCCGAGGGGCACATCAATGGTGATCACCAGGCGGTAGCCTGCTTCGACATCTTTTACTACTATTTTTTTAATCCTGATATTGGGATTGTACTCGTCGACGCAGTGAATCACCATCTGGCTCAAGGCGGCCTCTGATATGATCACTTTTCCCCGTTTGGAATACTCCGGCCGTACCACGGATTTTTCATGTACTTTGGACATGCGCCCCACGCCGGGGACAGGATTCTTCTTGAAGATTCTGATCGCGTCGTAGAAGATGCCGGGGTAGTTCCGTTTGACTTCAATTGAGGGAATGGGGATGACATGCTTGCCCTCGATGCGCCGCGTCCTGATTGCTTTTTCAATCTCTTCCTGGCTCGCGATATCCTCTATCTTGATGATCTTTCCCGGCGCGGGAAGCTGGAGCCGCGCGGCTATCTTGTTTACCATTTTTTCCGAAGTGCCCAGGATCAGTATCTTCCGGAATTTCTCGCTTTGAAGCCGCCGCGCCACTTCGTCCCGGTGCGCCTTTTCATCGAAAAGCGCTACTTTTACCGCCGCCAAAAATGTCTTTTCCCTCTTTGCCGAATGCCCTGTCAGAATCCGGTTGTCCCGGATCAAAAGCCCGTCGTCGATGATAAAATCTATCCCGTATTTTTGGGCCACAAGCTTTGCCCGGAAACTCTTCCCGGTACCGCTTTCCCCGATGAGCGCGTACACTTTAACCCGTTTTAAAGCCCAAAAAATATCCGGAAAGATCATCCTGTCTCTATTGTACTATAAATTCCGGTATTTTCTCACCAAAAATCCGCCGAATTTGCGTTAAAAACGCGCTGGGGGGCTCTGCTGTTAGCTTTTTCCCCCGCAGTTCGTCCGGGCAGGCCGCAAACAAAGCCCCGCTTTCCGGTTTTGCCCCCGGCCCGGCGGGAAATTCCAGCGAAAGCGCGTGGAGCAGGAGGCCGCCCTCAAGAAAACTGCCGCCGTATTTCCGGTCCCCGGCCAGGGGATGCCCGTGAAAAGCCGCCTGGGATCGTATCTGATGGGTCCTCCCGGTCTCAATTTCAAAGAGAACGAGGGAATAGCCGCCCGCAACTGCAAGCGGGAATACCCTGGTTCTCGCTGTTTTCGCCTTCCCGGGAAAGGGCCCGCCCTCCTGTTCTCCGGCCGGCCCGGCCGCCGGCAGAGCCGACGCCCCTGTCTTTTTCAGCCGTGCGTCCCGGACCAGCGTTTCTTCCCAGAGCGCCGCTTCCCCGAGTTTCCCGTCCACCAGGGCCAGGTATCGCTTTTTGATCAGGCGGGCGTGGAGCAGGGCGCTGAAAAACCTGGCCCCTTCAAGGGAAGCCGAGAATACCAGTATGCCGCTTGTGGGCTTGTCCAGCCGGTGGAGCGGGCCGGGCCTGAAGGAAAGCGAGGCGCGGAGTTTTTTTTCAAGGTAGGCCTGCACCTGTCCGTCAAGGCTGCCCGGCCCGTGGACCTGGACGCCCGGGGCCTTGTCCAGCGCCAGAAGCCCGGCCCCTTCCCAGATGATCCGCAGAGGCTTTCCGGCGGGAACGGCGCGGGTTCCGGCCCGCGGTTTTTTTCCGGTACCGGCCCGGTCCAGCCCTTCAATACGGATAAGCTGTCCGGACCGTACCCGCGCCGGCGCTTCTCCGGGCAGCCCGTCAACAAGCACCTGTTTCTGCCTGAGCAGCCTGTGAATCCCCGAAAGCGGCAAACCCGGCAGGGCCTTGCGGAGGATTCTGTCGAGCCTCCGTCCGTCGTCGTCTTTTCCGGTCCGTAATTCCACGTCCGCCTTCCCGCGCACAGTTACCGGCGTTTTACAGAACACCTTTGCCCGC
>JAIRYB010000215.1 GCA_031267955.1 Spirochaetaceae bacterium
GTCGAAAGCGGCGGCAGCGTCTATGCGGCGGGCGCCGCATTCAGCGAAAGCGGCATGTCCGCCCCCACGATCTGGCGGCTGACGGACGGCGCGGTAACGCAAACCATACCCCTTACCGAAGGGAGCCGGTACGCTGTTGCCGAAGCCCTTATCGAAGGCGGGGGCAGCCTCTACGCGGCGGGCGAGGAATTCGACGCGGACGGCAGCGGTATTGCCACAGTGTGGAAGCTAACGGACGGCGTGGTACAAACCATACCCCTCACCGACGGGAGCCGGGACGCCACAGCCGATACCATACTGCCGGCCTCCGGGCGCTAATCCGCGCCCTCTCCGTGACAGCAGGGATCGGCCCCCTGCATAAATTCACTCCCCGGTTTCCGGCGGGGGGGCGGAGGGGGCATCCCTGTAGCGCGGCCTTCTGCGGCGCTTTTTCTTCGGCGCGGCGGTTTCTGCCCCCGGCAGCCTTTCAGGCGGCATATCGCTTTTTTCATCTTCCCCGGCGCCGCGGAAGACAATTTTCCCCCGCTCAAAAAGCCGGGCTTTTTTCAGGGTGATCCCGTGTTCGGAAAAGAGCAGGCGTACCGCGCGGTCAAGCTCGACGCGGGGGGGATTCATGGGAAGCACGAATTTCCGCGCGGCGATAAAGGCGTTCCGGTAATTTTCATGTACCCCCGCGTCCCAGTCCAGGTAGTCTTCAAGGTAATCGCGTATCAGGGCGGCGACATTCCAGCCGGGGACTTCCGCCTCCCCGGGCTTTTCCTTCAGGGCGGCAAAACTCTTCAGGTAACGGGCGCGGAAACCGGCGTCGCGCATCAGGCGGGAGGCGTTCGGCTGGAGGTAAACGTAGAGCCCCCGGTTTTCCAGGTTTTCGACAATTTCCGAGGCGGCCGGGGCGTTGATGATCTTCATGATCTCCTCGGTAAGGCGCGAGGGGGAAACCGGCGCGAGCAGGGCGGACTGCCGCCGGATTTTCCAGCGGAGGAACAGGGGCAGGGCAAAGCCCGATGAGGCCGCGTATTTTACCGCGCGGATCATGCGTACCGGATCGTCCTGAAAGATCACCTTTAGCGGGATGATGGGCCGTATGCGCTTTTCCTTTATGTCCTTCATGCCGCCCACATAGTCCACCACTTCCTGTTTCAAAGGATCGTAGAAAAGCGCGTTGAGCGAAAAATCCCGGCGCAGCACATCCTCTTCGATAGTGCCAAAGGTGTTACTCGTGGTCCCGTCCTTCAGGGAACGGAAAGTGGAAACCTCGAATATCCTGGGGCCGAAATACACATGCACCAGCCGGAAGCGGCGGCCTATGATTCGGGCGTTGCGGAATATCCTCTTGATCCGCGCCGGACTTGCCGCGCTTACAATATCAAAATCCTTGGGCTTTTTTTTCAGAATAAGATCGCGGACAGCGCCCCCGACAATATAGGTCTCGAAACCGTTGGCGCGCAGTCTTTCTACTATATGCACCGCGTCCTTGTCCACATCGGCAAAATTGATACCGTGTTCCCCGCGCGTGTAGATATTCGCCTTCCTGACCGGCTGGCCGTCTTCAAGTGTTGAATAGCGGATACGCAAGCAAACCCCCTAAGGCTCAGTGAAGAAGCTGACAGGCGGCGTCAGATCCCGCGGCCTCAATTAATATGTTTGTTCAGCCAGGCGATAAGATCACCGGTCGCCTCTTCCCGGTTTGTTTCGTTCAGCATCTCGTGCCGCGCCCCGGGATAGAGCACGAAATCAAGGTCTTTTATTTCCAGGGAACGGTACGCGTCAACCAGCGCGGTAGGGCTGCTTCCCATATCCCCCACCGGATCCGAATTACCGGCAAACACATAAACCGGAAGGTCCTTTCTGATGGCCGCCATACGATCCTTCCGGTGGATTTCGTTGAGCAGCGCCCCAAGGTCCCGGTAGAAAGCCGCGGAACAGAGCATCCCGCTTACCGGGTCCGCGGTGTAGGCGTCCACCTCTTTTTCATCACGGGAAAGCCAGTCAAACAGGGTACGGTTCGGCCTGAACGCCTTGTTGAACGGGCCGTCGGAAAGCGCCTGCGACAGGCGCGATCCCCGGCGGGGGCCTATAATCGCGGAGATCAGGGCCAGCACATGCGCGCCCGCCCTGATTTTAAAGCCGTCCGGCCCCCGCGTCCCGGAGAGGATGCAGCCCTGGATATGGGCGTCCCCCGGCCCCCCGGCCTCGTCTTCAATATAGTACTGGGCTAAAAAAGACCCCCAGGAATGGCCCATCAAAAAGAGGGGCAGGCCCGGCCGGGCTTGTTTAACGGCCCGGTTGATCCTGCCTATATCGTCCTGTATCACAGGTATCCCGTCGACATCGTCGCAGTGGCCCAGAAGCCCGCCCTTCCCCGCGTTGTTCACCGAAAGATCGGCGGTCTTCCCGTGGCCCCGCTGGTCCGCGGCCCATACCTCGATACCTTCGCCGCAGAGCCGCCGGGCAAACCTGTCGTAACGGAGCGAATGTTCCGCCATGCCGTGTACAATATGCAAAACGGCCCTAACCCTGCGCTCCCCGGCCCAGCGCCGCAGAAAAAGCCTGGTCCCGCCCCCGGATTCAAACCACTCGCCCGTGGCTTTGATCTCCCCCGCGCCTTCCGCTATAGTTAAGTTATCCATGTGCCTATTCTACGCCAAACCGGGCGTTCCTTGCAATGACAATCGATGATTTTTTTACCGTCCGGGTGGAGCGGATCGCCTCAGGCGGCGCGGGGGTTGCCCGCGTCCCCGTACCCGGCAAGCCGGGCCGCCCGGCGCCGGAGGGAGGCATGGCGGTTTTTACCGGTTTTACCGCGCCCGGTGACCTGGCCCGCGTCAAAATCAAATCCATCCATAAAAACTGGGCCGAAGCGGAACTGGCCGGCATTGAGGAGCCTTCCCCGGACCGCGCCGTCCCGGCCTGCCCCTCCTACGGCCGCTGCGGGGGCTGTTCCCTCCAGCATCTGAAATACGAAGCCCAGCTTGCCGAAAAAAAGGCCGTTCTAAAAGACGCGCTTGCCCGTATCGGCCTCTTTGCCAATTTGCCGGAAATCAGGACCGTCCCCTCCCCGCCCTACGCCTACCGGAACCGGGTCCGGTTCCACCGGGACCCGGTATCCGGGAAAACAGGATTCAAGGGCAGGAAAAGCGGGGAAATTGTCCCGGTAGAAGACTGCCCGGTCGCCGTCGGCCCTATACGTACTTTTCTGAAAAACAGCCGGGCAGAGGGGGCGCTCGGCGCCCGGTTCGCGCTCTATTCAAGGGAGGATATACTCCTCTGCGAACCCCCCGGCAGCCCGCAATACCCAAGCCGGGGGCGTATCCCGGTTCTGGACCGGGAGATAAGGGCGGACGCGGGACTCTTCTTCCAGAGCAACGCCGAGACGCTCGAAAAACTTATCCCCCATCTGCTTTCCGCGGCGGAAAAGGCGGACCCCCGGCTCCCGGCTGCGGACATTTACTGCGGGGTAGGGACCTTCGCCGTTTTTTTGCAGGAAAGGTTCGGATGCCTCGACCTTGTCGAAGAAAACAAAACGGCCCTGGTCCTGGCGCGGGAAAATACCGGGGGAAGGGGCCGCCGGTACTGGCTTATGTTTCCTGCGATCCCGCGTCCCTGGCCCGCGATTGCAGGGCGCTGGAAAACGGGGGCTACAGGCTGGAATCCCTTGCTTTTTACGATTTTTA
>JAIRYB010000044.1 GCA_031267955.1 Spirochaetaceae bacterium
TCCCGGATAAACGCCCGAGATTCTTCCTGGGCAAAAACCCAAGACGCGCCCAATAAAACCAGCAAACCGGCAAGAAACCCCTTCATGCTTCACCCCCGTTATATATTTTCCTTTGTAAGTATTATCGTTTTATATTACTATTTTATCACACTATAATGACAAATTCACAATGATAATGTCAAACCTGTGTTTATTTTCCATCTTGTTTCCGCGTTTTCAACAAAAGCGCCGCCGGGGAAAAAGGCCCCGCCCCCGGCGCTGAAACGCAGCGCCGATTGAGGCGCCCAGATAAGCTGCCCGTACAGTTCCCAGCCCAAAAACCTGTCCTTTGAAGCGCCGTCCAGCTCTATGTCCGTAAAGGTTTCAATATCCGTCCGCCAGAAAAGGGCCGCCACGGTGGAAAACGAAAACTCGCGCCAGGGCCGCGCCGTATATGAAACGCGGGCGTTCATAAGCCCCGGCAGGGTGGGCGCAAACACGCTCCCCTGGGCAATGCCGCTTACCGGCTTAAAGGGGCCTATGCTGTCATTTACCGCCCCGCTCCCCCAGCGCAGTTCCGCCGAAACCATGTCCGGCAGCCTGCCGAAAATTTCCCAGTCCGCCCCGAAAGCCGCGGCAAAATTGAATTTCGCGGGCTGCCCTTCGGACTCGGTCACGCATCCAACCCCGGTAGTGAAAAAACGCAGGCTATCCGCCGCCTCAAAATCGAAACGGGCTTCCAGGTACTGGCTGTGCAGCGGGGGATCGCCCCCGTAATCGTTCAGATCGAACTGGGCCAGGGCGTTAAGCATAAGGGAGGTCCGGGAACTCAGATCCGGGAATTCCCCCGCGACGGACGCGATTATACGGCGGGACGCAAAGTAGCTTGCCGGATCGCCGTAATCAAGGGCCTTGTAGTAATACTCCAAATCCCCCCTTGTCATCAGTATTTCCGCCGTCTTTTTGTAGATCAGGCCAGTATAAAAGGCCCCCAGGGAAAGCCGCGCCAGCCCCAGGCCGAAACTGCCGTAAAGGCCGTCGAAAAGCCCGGAGGCGATCATCCCCCCACTGTCCTTGAACCACTGCCTGCCCAGGACAAGGTACATCGTCTGAACCGGGCGGAAGTTCAGTTCGGTACGTTCAAGTTCAAAAAGCGGCGGCCATGCCCACGTGTCCGTGCCGTACCCGTATTCAAAGCTAAGCTTTCCCGAAAGGTAGAGGTTCGTATTTTCGCCCAGGGCCATGGAAAACCAGGGCAATGAGCTTCCGGTAAAACCGAAGCCGTCTCCGCCCGTGTACGGCGCGTATTCGCCCGCCGTGCCAAGGACAAGCCCGAAATCCGCGGCAACAACGGAAGCGCCGATGCCCAAGGCAAGGAAAATGAATAACAAACCGCGCTTAACGATGCCTTGTCTTACGATGCCCCGCATATATCTGCCTATTCATCCAGGAGGGTAATTTCGACCCGCCGGTTAATTGCCCTGCCCTCTTCCGATGCATTATCCCCCAGGGGCCGGGCCGCCCCGTAAGAGCGGACGGCGATATTCCTCGCGCCGGGGGGATCAAGGGCCGCCAGAAAATCCGCTACAGCCCGGGCCCGTTCCATGGAAATACGCACCCTTCCCGCCTGACTCCCCGCCAGGGCGGTATAGCCCCCTACAAGGATATCGACGCCCGAATACCGCGACAGGGCGGAGGCTAACTCCCGCAGTTTGGCCTTTCCTGCTTCCGTCAATTCCGCCGAGTCCGGCGGGAATTGGATCCTGTAGTACGCCTCATCCAAAAGGATAATTTCAACCCGCCGGTTAGCCGCCCGGCCTTCCGCCCGCGCGTTGTCCCCCACGGGCCGCTGGGCCCCGTAAGCCTGGACAATGATCTCCTCCGGCAGGCAGGCCCCAAGGGACAGCAAAAAATCCGCCACTGTCCGGGCCCGTTCCATAGAAACCTGCAGCCTGCCCCTCATATTTCCCGCTAAAGCGGTATAACCCCCTATAAGGATCTTTCTGTCCGGATAGTCCGGCAGCAGGGCGGCTATATCCCGCAGTCTGGCCTTCTCCGTTTCCCTCAATTCCGCCGAATCCGTTCGGAACCGGATATTGCCCAAACCGATAATGCCGGATTTTTCCGCATCCGGGGGTTTTTCCGGCCTTTCCGCGGCCATTACAGGAACGGGTCTTTCCTCAGGTTTTGCTATGGCTGCCATTACAGGGGCGGGTCTTTCTTCCGGTCTGGTTACGGCGGGAACAGGGGCGGGCGCTTCCGCAGGCACCGGCGTTGCGGCGGCTGCCACGGGGGCGGGCTTTTCTTCCGGCTGTTCCGCGGCCTCAGCCGTCATGGGGGCGGGCGCTTCTTCGGTTTCCCGACCCTCCTGCGTATAGGCCGCTACCATTCCCAAAATTTGCAAAAGCCGTTCCCCGGAAACATTCATACCGGGGTCCCGCTGGCCCGGAATTAGCTTGAGGTAGTCGAGCTCCCGGAACGCGTAATGAGGACCGGGAAGCACGTGATATAGAAAAGAACTCTTAATACCGAAAGCTTCCACAATAAGGAAGCACAATTCCCCCAGCTTGATGGGGCTTTCCGGGGAAGCCGCCTCCGCAAGGGCCCGCCGCGGGAGCCAGCTCCGTTCCAGGGCCAGCGAATAAGCCGCGCCCGCTCCCGCCGCTTCATCCACCAGGTCCGCGACTACAAGGGTAAAACGGCTGGCCTGGGTAAAACTGACCGCCTGTGTTGAAAGAATCGCTTCCACCTCCGCGGCGGTCTGGGCCGGGAGAATTGCAGCGGAAAAGGCGAGCAAAAAGAATATGAGGCGCTTCACTTATTAATTATCCGGAATATGCTATACTTTCCTTAATATTATCTCAAAAAGTAAAGTATTTCAACAATTCGAGAGAAATAAAGAAGTATTTTACGG
>JAIRYB010000063.1 GCA_031267955.1 Spirochaetaceae bacterium
CCGTAAAAGCCCTACGGCGATCATCGGCGAGCTTGTAAAGGGAGAACTCGCCAGAGAAGCAGAACTCGCAATGGCGGAGAAATAGCCCCAATCCAGCCAGGTAACGCAACGGTGCCAGGCACCAAATTTCCGAAGGCTATCACGAACCCCGCGAACTCCCGCTCCGGCATCCCGGATTTTATCCGGATGCTTTTTTCGCGTTCGTGTGTACAGCAAGAACGCGAAGCAGGAAAAGACAGAGAAACCAAAGTGACGCTACGCTGTTCGTGTGGTCCTATGTCCGTGGTTAATAATCTTCCCTCCTGCGATAACTTGACATGCCCCGGACCCCGGTATAGACTTCCCAGAAAGCACCCGGTGATACCCTGTTTGCAGAGGAGTTCCCATGAAGAAAATCGGCGTTTGGGCGCTGTTTTGCGTCCTGTCCCTGGCGCCCTGCGCGGCCCAGAATACCCCGGATGACATGGCCGAACAGATTATCGTATACCGTCTGCCCGATCCTGAACGTTTGTACATTTACCGCAGCGGCCTTGTAGTATACGACGCGAAGATTCCATCTGATATTATCATTAACAAGGCGTTCATCCTTCCCGAAAACATCCAGCTTGACAGCCTGGTTATTTCCCAATCGGGGAAGCGGGTGTATTCCTATTCTACCGAGACGGCAGAGGCCCTGGTCGTTTTACGGAGGGGCGAGCGTCCCGGCATGGTACGGATAATGCGGGTGACCATACCGGAATTGCAGGCCGGCGGTTCCCTGGATGTAAAATACGGGATCAGGAATTCCGGCCTGGTGTGGACTCCCGTTCTTGATCTGGAGGTGCAGGAGGGCAATTACCTGGGCTGCGCCCTCCTGGCGGACATCAGGGTCGAGCGCGATCTCCCCGAAACTACGAGGTCCATCCTGGCGCGGCGGCCGGAAATAATCCTCGCATCCTCGCAGAACATTCTGCTGGACGATACCGGGGCTGTTTTTAATCTGGGCAGGCCGCTGATAGAGGCGAACCGGCGGACCCTGTTCAAGCTGGAAGAAGGCCGGACCCCCTATACCCTGGTGTATCAATGGGACGCCAACAGGGGCGAACGCCTCTCCGCGCAGCTCCGCGCCCCCACTCCCCTTAAAACAATGGCCCAGCAGGTGCGGATGTACCTGAACGCTTCCGGCATGAATGTGGGCCAGTCTTCCGGTTTAACCATAAGCCCCGACCGGCCCATCGTATGTTATATCGGGGAACAGCCGAACATAGCGACATTCAGATCGGTAAGGACCGCGGAATTCCCCGAACGGGAGAATTTGCCCTTTACCCACTACCTTGAATACCGGATCACCAACCAGCTGGACAAGCGGGTCCAGGCCGAAATTTCCGTCCCGGTAAGCTACGGGACAAAGCACCGGACCGCCTATCATTTTACTAGGGAGCCTGACGAGCGCCCCGGCGACCGGATGCTGTGGAAGTACGATCTGGGGCCGGGGGAACAGGCCCTGCTGGAATTCAATTTTGATTCCGAAACAAAGGATAATCCCCTCTATTCGCAGTTCGATTACAGTGAAGGCGGGCGCTAAGGCTCTTCTGTCCCGCCGGATGGGTATATGCCTCTTTGTTTTCCTTTTCCTCTGCGCCCCGTCTGCGGAGGCGGATTCCGCTCCGGGAAAAATCCCCATCCTTTTTTCCGATCACCACGCCGATCACGCGATCTGGCTGCTTGAACAGGCAGGCGGCGAACAGGTGTCCCTCATCGTCATTGACGCCCACGCGGATACTTCCCTTAATGACGGGCGGGATCGTATCCGGGCCTATATACGGCAGGGATACTACCGGGAGGCGGATGTCCTGTTTCACAACCACGACTGGATACATCCCCTGGCCCCCCGGCCGGTGGATTCCCTGGTGTGGATAGGCGGCCTTTCGGGCTTTCCCGATACGGCAAAATACCAGGGTTTTGCAAAGTCAACCGCCGGGTGGGACATACAGGAACGCCGCTGTATTACCCTGGACGAACTTGGCGCGCTTTCCCCCGGCGGCAATACCCTGTTTGTCTCTATTGATTTGGATTTCTTCTACAACGATAATTGCGCGCCCCAGGATATCCCCTTTGTCTTTGACAGACTGCTGGATTTTTCCCTGCGCTGGACAGGAAAGGTCGTCTGGGCCGTCTGCGTTTCCCGGGCATGGCTCCCCGCTATCGAATACGCCTGGGAGCTGCTTGAACAGAGCCTTGCGTGGCTGGCCCGCCGGGCTGAATTTGCCGCCCCGGCGCTTACGGTCTTCGGCAAAGCCCGGTACGACACTTCCCGGCGGGCGGCGGCTTTCAGAAGCATGGGAATCGAAGCGCCGGGCCTGTATCAAAAAGAAAAAGAAATGCCGGAACGGATAAGGCAATTGCTTGAAGAATTACGCGGCCGGGAATAACAGGCTGCTGCCGCTAATCGGTCGGGCGGCCGCGCGTAAATTCCGGGATAAAAGGTAAAACCACTGCGGGCAGCCCTGTATGGCTGACAGTCACATAACTGACGGCTTGTACTAATTTAAGAATTTTTGTAAAATCCCACACAATTTCGCCGGCTTTTTTATATAATACGGAGGGGGAAAATATGCTGATGACCGAGGACAAACGGATAAAACTGGCGACAATGGTAACCGCGCCGTATGTCTCCCTCGCGACTATGCTGATATGCAAGGGGCGGAAGTCCAGCGGGAACCAGTTCAGGCACCAGGTTGAAACCAGGGCCATCCTTATCGACTACGGTTATATTGATTCGGTCCTGCACAAAGCCGCCCTGACCCACGATCTGATCGAGGATCTGGCCGGGTTCGACGTGAATCTTTTGATCTCCGCGGATTCCGAGGGGCCGGCTGTCTACCGGCTGGTCATGGAGGTTACCAGAAGGGAAGGGGAGGCCAAGCCGGATTTCCTGCTCAGAATCTACGAAACGGGCAGCAAGGACGCGAAACTTATAAAATGCGCGGACAGGATCAGCAACATGATAGCCCTGGGCCTTGGGCTAAATACCGAACGGGCTTTTGTGGAACGGTACTGCAACGAGACCGAACGTTACATTTTGCCGATTGCCCGCGACGTTGACCAGGACATGTGTATCGAACTTACGGATCTGATCGGTTCAAGGCGGAAGCTGCTGAGTTTATAAAGGCCGGTATTCCGGCCCTTTCAGGGGTCTCCCGGCTGGATAGCCGCGAATTTTCTTGACAAATAATATCCAGTATATTTATATTTTATGAATAATGTTTATCACAAGGGAATCGGACTACGCCGTCAGGGCGCTCCGGGAACTTGCCGGCGGGGAACTTAAAACCGTGCAGACGATATGCGAAAGGGAGCAGATCCCCTTTCAATACGGTTATAAAATTTTAAAGAAACTCGAAAAAACCGGTCTGGTACAGGGCTTCCGGGGGGCGGGCGGCGGCTACCGTATCGCCAAACTTCCGGAAACCATCACCCTGTTCGACGTGGTTAGCTCGATCGATGAATCCCTGGCGATTGCCGAATGCCTGAAGCACGGCGCTGACTGCCCCAGGAATCGGGGTTTGAGGAAGTGCAAGGTTCACACCGAACTGGATCGTATACAGAGGCAGCTTCTTGGCAGCTTGAAAGAAAAATCCCTTGCGGAACTTATTTGAGCTTGTTTTGTTGCAAATTTGGGTAACTATTGATAATGGCAGAGAGAGGACTGCCGGATAGTTACGGTTCGTTCCGGGGGTCCGGCCCCCAAAAGCCCGTTCGCGCGGAGGAGCTTCGGGCTGAATTGAGAGTTTGTCATAGGCGACGGGATATAAAACCGCCACTTTTGATAATCACATTTGCGTTCTTTTTTGAATGGAGGAGCTTATGAATGAGAGTTGCTACGGGTGCAGTACCTGCGCAAGCGCGGATAAACCCCTTGAGGAGTTTATCGCAAAACTGCCGATGGAAACCAGCCATCACCGGGTGGAAAGCCAGGAAATTAAATGCGGTTTCGGCCTGCAAGGGGTATGCTGTAGGCTTTGCGCCAACGGGCCCTGCCGAATAACCCCGGAATCGCCGCGCGGCATCTGCGGCGCGAGCGCCGACGTAATGGTAACGCGGAACCTGCTGAGGGCGGTCGCGTCGGGTTCGGGCTGCTATATCCATGTGGTGGAAAATACCGCCCTCAACCTTAAAAACACCGCGAAAGAAAAGGGCAGGATGAAGGGCAAGGCCGCGCTTGAGCGGCTGGCCAAACTCTTCGGCGTGAGCGGCAGGGATGAGTGGGAAACCGCCGAAAAGGTGGCGGACGCTGTTTTGGGCGATCTTTACAAACCCGAGTACGTAAAAATGGAACTGGTGGAAAAGATCGCCTATCCGCCCAGGTTCAAAAAATGGCAGGAACTTGGCATACTTCCCGGCGGCGCCAAGTCCGAGGTGTTCAAGGGGGTAGTAAAGTGCTCCACAAACCTTAATTCCGATCCGGTTAATATGCTGTTGGACTGCCTGCGCCTGGGCATTTCCACCGGCATTTACGGCCTTACCCTGACAAATCTGCTCAACGACGTGCTTCTGGGCGAGCCGGAGATCCGCACGGCGCCGGTAGGCTTAAGGGTAATCGATCCGGATTATATTAACATCATGATCACCGGCCACCAGCACACCATGTTTGTCCACCTTCAGGAACAGCTTGTCTCCCCCGCCGCTGTCGCGAAGGCCAATGCCGCCGGGGCTAAAGGCTTTAAGCTTGTGGGCTGTACCTGCGTCGGCCAGGACCTGCAGCTCAGGGGCGCGCACTATACCGATATTTTCGACGGGCACGCGGGGAACAACTACACTTCCGAGGCGATACTCGCCACAGGGGCCATCGATGCGGTTATTTCCGAATTTAACTGCACCCTGCCGGGCATAGAAACAGTGTGCGACGAACTCCTCGTCAAACAGATCTGTATCGATGATGTGGCGAAGAAGGCCAACGCCGAGTACAAACCGTTTGTGTTTGCCGAAAGGGAAAAGCACAGCGGCGAAATTATCGACATGGTTATCGCCTCCTATAAAAACAGGCGGCCCAGGGTAAAACTAAACCTTTTACCGGAACACGGTAACGGTAATACGCTTACCGGCATAAGCGAGGTATCGCTTAAAAAATTCCTGGGAGGAAACTGGAAACCTCTGGTAGATCTTATCGTGCAGGGCAAGATCAAGGGCGTCGCCGGAGTTGTGGGATGTTCAAGCCTGGTGTCGGGCGGGCACGACGTGCTTACCGTAGCGCTCACCCGGGAACTTATCGCCCGGGACATCATCGTCCTTACCGCCGGCTGTTCTTCGGGCGGCATAGAAAACTGCGGCCTTATGGTCCCCGAAGCGGCCGACCTGGCCGGCCCGGGCCTCAGGGCTGTGTGCAAACAGCTGGGTATCCCCCCGGTGCTGAATTTCGGCCCCTGCTTGGCCATCGGGCGGCTTGAGATCGTCGCCACGGAACTTGCCGAAACCATTGGCATCGACATCCCCCAGCTGCCCCTGGTTCTTTCCGCCGCCCAATGGCTGGAAGAGCAGGCCCTTGCCGACGGCTGTTTCGGCCTTGCCCTGGGGCTTCCCCTTCACCTCGGGCGGCCGCCGTACGTGACAGGAAGCCCGGTAGCGGTACAGGTGCTCACCCAGGATATGAAATCCCTTACAGGCGGGCAAGTCATCATCAACGCGGACGCGAAAGAATCCGCGGACCTGCTTGAGAAGATCATTCAGGAAAAGCGCGCGGCCCTGAAAATATAGGGCCGTTTCGCCGAAGGGCGAAGGGAGCTGATAATGAAACGAATCATGATCGAACAGGAAAAATGCGATGGCTGCAAGAACTGTACAGTTGCCTGTATGCAGGCCCACCGTAAAACACCGGGGACCGTCTACGACCTGGACCTCCAGGATCCGGGAAACGAAGCCCGCCATACTATTGTAAGCAACGGCAAGGGCGGGTATTTCCCCATCTTCTGCCGCCACTGCTCGGTTCCCGATTGCGCGGGCGCCTGTATGTCCGGCGCGCTTCGAAAGGATCCGGCGACAGGGCATGTTCAGTACGATGAAAAACGCTGCGGCGCCTGTTTTATGTGCGTCATGAGCTGCCCCTACGGGAATATCAAGCCCGACAAACCTACGCGCCGGAAGATCGTAAAGTGCGACTTCTGCGTCGGCGACAGCGAAGGCCCGAACTGTGTCAGGAACTGCCCGAAGAAGGCTATCCATGTGGAAGAGGTGCTGGTATGAAGCATATAATCATAGGTATTGGCGCGGCGGCCGTCAGCGCCGCCCGGACCATTCTGAAAGAAAAACCGGACGACAGCGTTGTTATCGTCTCCGAGGACAGGGAAGTCTATTCCCGCTGTATGCTCCATAAATTCATCTCGGGCGAACGGAGCGCGGAAAGCCTCAACTTTATCAACGACGATCTTTTGTCAGGTAAAAACATTCGGTGGATTAAAGGCAAGACCGTTACCCGCCTGGATGCCGGTACAAAAACAGTGTACTCCGGCGGGGAAGAACTCGCCTCGGGCGACACCGTCCTTATCGCGACAGGATCGGTAAGCGTGACGCCGCCCATCGGGGAGCTTAAGACCGCGAAGAATGTCTTCGGCCTCCGCCACCTTTCCGATGCCCGCGCCATTGCAGACTGCGCGAAGACCGCGAAATAGGTAGCCGTGATCGGCGCCGGCCTTGTCGGCCTTGACGCGGTGTACGGCCTTCTGGAATCAGGCGGCGATCACGAAATAAGCGTCATCGAGATGATGCCTACAGCCCTTGCCGTCAATCTGGACGCCCACGCCGCGGAAGCCTACCAGGGCCTCTTTGAAAAACACGGGGTAAAGTTTTACCTTTCAAGCAAGGTGGTGGATACCAAAAGCGATGGCCATGGCAGCATTAACGCCGTCGAGCTCGAAGGCGGGACGAGTATTCCCTGCGACATGGTGATCCTGGCGGTGGGGGTACGCCCCGCGACGGCGTTTCTTGCCGGGGACCCCGCTTCCCCCGGAAGCGGCGTGGAACTTACCGAGAGGAAGGCGGTCAAGGTGGACGACTACCTTGCCACAAACATTCCCGGCATTTACGCCGCGGGCGATGTCGCCGGGCTTTCCGGCGTTTGGCCCAACGCGCAGAAGCAGGGGGAGATCGCGGGCTACAACATGACCGGCACCCAATGGCCTTATACCGACAGGTTTGCCTTAAAGAACACGGTCAATTTCTTTGATCTCCTGTCGCTCTCGCTCGGGGAGATAAAACCCCGGGAAGGCGACGAAGTGCTTTCCCGGGAAGACCGGAACAATTACAAGAAGCTCATACTCCGGGACGGCGCCGTGGCGGGGGTGATCTTGCAGGGTGAAATCGGCGGAAGCGGATTCTGGCAGCACCTTATCAAGAACAGGATACGCATTGACAAGCTTGGCAAATCTCCCTGGAAAATAAGTTATGCCGATTTTTACGGCATAGAAAACAACGGCGAGTACAAGTATATCGTTTAGGAAAAGAACAAGCGCGGAATATCCGGTGTCTGCCCGTCAGGCGCCGGGTGTTTGCCGCTTCCGGGTGTAATATTGGCTGTGGGGCATAATCGGGCTTTGAAAGAGGGGAGCCCGCGCCGGAAAATACCCGCCCTATGCGCCGCCTTTTAGTTCGTCGATAACCCAGCCGGTAATCACCTGGAGCCGCTTGGTAATAGCCGACGGCATATCAACCTGCTTCGCGACAAAGCCGGATACTTCCGCGCCGGCTACACCGTAAAGCAAGACCCCTTCGGCCAGGGGTTC
>JAIRYB010000097.1 GCA_031267955.1 Spirochaetaceae bacterium
CCCGCGGTTTTCATACATTTTTTGGATATAAGCGCGGCAAGCTCCAAACCTGATCCCAAATCGACACTTTGGGCGGTTTAACTCGGCTGACTTTAGGAGTTTTTACACCATGTCTTTACAGTTTGACCAGGACCGGATTAAAAAACGTATCAAGGAGAGCCTTGGCAAAATCTACGCCGAGGCGGACCCCTCTGCCCTGGATCAGTACCGCAGGCTGATCAAGCAGGAAGTTTCATTTTTCAAGCGTTCCTATTTTGCCGCGTATCTCCTTATGGAACTGGAGCAGCGGGGCGGCGGCAAGCGTTACGGCGCTAACGGGCATCCCGGCCGGGGGAACCAGTCGGGAAGCCCCCGCAAATACGGAAACGAGGCGGAGCGCGCCGAGGACAGGCAGAAAGCCGAAAAGGGGGATTACCCCCTGCCGGAAGAAGAATCGGTCAGGCTTTTTTTCAGCGTGGGCCGGAGCCGGAAGGTGTTCCCCCGCGAAATTCTGGGCCTTATTATCTCCAAAACGCTTATTGCCAAAGAGGATATAGGCGCTATCCGGATTCTGGACAACTATTCCTTTGTACAGGTCCGCGATACCGTGGCGGACAGTATTATCAGCGCCCTGAACGGGAATGTGTTCCGGGGAAGGCCGCTGCTGGTAAATTACGCCCGGATAAAGAAGGATGCCGAAACAGGCCCCGGCGGGGAAGACCGGCAAGACGATGCCCCCGAAGCCCCGGTCCGGGAAAAGCCGGACTTTGAAAGCGAAAGCGACGGCGGCGTTTCCGCCGGCGATCCCCGGGAATACGACCCAGGCGATTCCGGCGCGGACCCAGACCCCGGCGCTTTGCCCGGAGATCCCTTAAACGAAGACGATTATAGCGATACAGAAGGCGTTTAGGGCTATTCCGGCAAGAAGCAGTGTCCAGGAGACAATTTCAAGCACATAGGCCTTGCGGTTAAAGACGCGGGCAAGCTTTTCGGGGTCTCCGGGAACCGCGGCGCAGGGCGCGAATACGTCCAGGGGCGGCGCGGGCAGGGGGGCGTCTCCGTCTTTCCCGGCATCAGATCCGGTTCCGGCGCGGCCGGGGACGCCGAAGACATACCAGCGCGCGTTCTTTCCCGCCTCCTTTTCCGGTATTAAAAGGGGAATTTCCCCGTTTTCAATCTTTACGCGGAGTTCCTCGCCCAGAGTCCGGTAGCCTATGCCTATGTATTCCTCGCCGCCGGGCAGGACGCCTTGCAGCCCGCCCCCGGAAAAATAGCGCAGGGGCAGGCGGACCATGTCACGGTAGGCGCGGTACACCCGGCCGCGCCACCAGAGATTGCGGTAAACCACGGTGAACACCAGGCCCGGCGGAATCAGGGGGAACAGGGGCAGGAGCATGGCGGCGAACGCGGCAATCACCGAAAGCTGGAAAACGGGCCGCTGCATATAGACAAGGACCATGATAAGCTGGGAAAAGGCCCCCAGGGCAAAGGCATAGGGGGTCAGGCTGTTCCAGTACTCGTTGCCCTGCCTGCCGGCCCTTATGGTCCGGACGGTAAGGGAACGGTCCGGGCCGTCGTAGAAAATTACCATCAGGGGCTTTTCTTTAGTTGACGCGAAGGCAAGCCGGTCGTTCGTCAAAACCAGCGCGCCGCCAACAAAAACCCTGGCCCCTTCGGTAAGGGAGGTAAGCTGCCCCCATTTTATGCGCTGGGGGGCTTCCTTGCCCGGATCAAAACTTTCGTGTACCGCCTTTCCCGCCGGGGATCTGGGGGAAGCGCCTTTGCCGCCCGGGGGCAGGCCCGCGGCCGTGCCGCCGGAATCAGAATCGGGCGGCATGGGAAGCACGTAGGTCTGGGCGCCGGTGAGGGCCACCGGAACGGTCAGTTCCGCGCCTTTAATCCAGAGGGTGTGGCCGTCCGTAACCGATTCGAAGCCCCCGATAAAGCGGTACTCCCCCTCTCCGCCATGGCGGTAGGAGGAGTAATCCAGAAGCGGCCTAAGCCTGAGTTCCTCGAAACGCTGCCTGAAATAACGCCAGGTCCGGCGGACTAAAAAGGCCCCTATTATCGGGACAATCCCGTACCAGAAAGCGGCAAAGGCGAGAATCACTAGCAAATCTAAAATCCTCAGTGTATTATTCCCCCATGGATAATTTTAAACCCGAGCCCCTGGTTGTCGGGGCCATTGCCACAAACTGCTGGATTGTCCCCGCCGCCCCGGCGGAGGGCGGGCTTTCCGGGGAATGCGTTGTAATCGATCCCGGAGACGAAGCCCCCCGTATTATAGCACAGCTTAAAGCCTTAAAACTCTACCCCCGGTACATACTCCTTACCCACGGCCATTTTGACCATGTGGCGGCCCTGCCGGACCTTCTTTCCGCGCTTGCCGGCGATCCCGCGTTCGCCTCCCGCCCGGCCCCGGAAATCGCCATACACCGGGAAGACGCCGCCTATATCGGCCCCGGCGCCTACGAAACCCACCGCCGCAGCCTGGCCGCCGCGCCGGGCGGCAGCGATTATATTGACCGGATATGGAAGCCCATGCCCGCGCCGGACCGCCTTCTTGGAGAGGGGGACCGCGTGGGGCCTTTCGCCGTGCTTCACACCCCGGGCCATACGCCCGGCTCGGTCTGTTTTTTTATGGAGCGGGAAAAGCTGCTGTTCAGCGGGGACACCCTGTTCCAGGGCGGCGAAGGCCGCACCGACCTGCCGGGCGGCGATTACCGGGCTATCGTGAAAAGCCTTAAACGGCTTCTGGCCATGGACGGCGGCATAGCCGTTTTCCCGGGACACGAGGGGACGACTACGATTGGGGAGGAACGGCGGTACTACGCCGCCGGCGGTTTCCTTAACTGAGCCGGTTTCAAAACCCGGCAGGCACGGACCCGGAAAGGCCGCGGGCCCGGAAAGGCCCGCCGTCACAGGGCGGCGGCGCGTTGCCGGCCCGGTTAAAACGATCTCAGCTATTGATCCGCGCCATTTCGGCAAGCACCTGCGATGAAAGCGCCTCCGCCGCAAGGGAAAGCTCCACAAGCCGGCCGTTTTTTTCGGCGCGGCTCTTCACTTCCACCCGGGGGACGTCCCCCGAAAGCTCCCTGCCGCCCACCACGACACGGAAAGGAATGCCGGTAAGATCGGCGTCGTTAAATTTCACCCCCGGCCGTTCGTCACGGTCGTCCAGCAGTGTTTCCACCCCAAGATTTTCAAGTTCCCCGGCAAGGGCGTCCGCCGCGTCCTTTACCGCCCCCTCGTATTTAATGGGGATGATAATTACATGATAGGGCGCTATTGTCACGGGCCAGACGATCCCGGAGTCGTCGTGATGTTCCTCGATCACGCTGGCCAGGGTGCGGTCAACCCCGATACCGTAGCAGCCCATGGTAGGAACCCGCGATTTGCCGTTCTCGTCAAGGTAGCTTAAGCCCATGGATCTTGTGTACTTGTACCCGAGTTTGAAAATATGCCCCAGCTCGTTGCCTCGCTTTTCGTACAGCTTCCCCCCGCAGGCAGGGCAAAGATCCCCCGCTTTTACGGTACGCAGATCCGCCACGAGCCAGGGGGTAAAATCCCTGCCGTAAACGACGTGCCGGTAGTGAAGGTCTTTTTCCAGCGCGCCGGTAACCGCGTCGCAAAGCGCGGTAACGGTCTCGTCGGCGATCACCGGGACGCTGCCAAGGCCCACAGGCCCGGCAAAACCCAGCGGCGCGCCGGTAAGGCGCTCCACGTCGCTGTCCTGGGCAAGCGTTACCTCCGCCGCCTTGAGCGCCGCCGCCAGCTTTACCTCGTTCACGTCAAGGTCGCCCCGGATAAGCACGGCAAAGAACGCCTCGCCGTACACTTCCGGCGCGTCGGGCGCGGGCCTGCGGCGCTCCAGCCCGGAACAGCCGGGGGCCCCGCTTAGATCAAGCTCCACATTCGCCGCCCGGTAGATCAATGTCTTGATAAACCGATCCGCGCCGGTCTTGAGAAAGGCGCACAATTCTTCGATGGTGCGTACCGCGGGCGTGTCGATCTTTTCTATCGCGGGGGCGGCCTCCGCGCCGGGGGAGGCGGGGACGCTGTAGTCCTTCTTGCAGGAAGCCTTCTCCACGTTGGCCGCGTAAGCGCAGGCTCCGCACAGAATCAGCGTGTTGTCGCCGATCTCGCTTTCCACCATAAATTCTTCGGAGCCGCTGCCCCCCATGGCCCCGGAATCGGCCCGCACCGGAATCACCGTAAGGCCGCAGCGCTTAAAGATACGGCGGTAGGCGCGGCCCATAGCATCGTAGTGTTCGTCCAAACTCGCGTCGTCGGTGTGGAAAGAGTACGCGTCCTTCATTACAAATTCGCGGCCGCGCATCACCCCGTAGCGCGGGCGGATCTCGTCGCGGTATTTGGTATTGATCTGGTAAAGCGACAGGGGGAGCTGCCGGTAGCTGGAAAGCTCGTCCCGTACCAGGGCGCTGAAAGCCTCTTCCGCGGTAGGAGAAACCACAAAATCATTTCCCAGCCGGTTCTTCACCCGCAGCAGGCTTTCGCCCATGGATTCCCAGCGGCCCGATTCCTTCCACAGTTCCCCCGGCACCACCACCGTCGGCTTAATCTCAAGGGAGCCGATAGCGTCCATTTCTTCCCGCAGAATCTGCTCTACTTTCCGGAAAGAACGAAGCCCCAGGGGCAGGTAGGCAAAAAGGCCGTTGGCAAGTTTGCGCAGCATCCCCGCCCGGAACATCAGCCGGTGGCTGGCAATAACCGCGTCGCCCGGATCTTCCCGCAGGGTGGGGATAAAACTTTGAGTGATTTTCATTGCCCAATCATAGCGGAAAAACCCGCCCTGGGGAAGTACTTACGTCAAACAGCAGGCGGCAAAGTTCCGTGCTCTTTGCCGCCTGCCAAGCCAACCGCCACCATCAAAGGCGGTGGCTTGAATGAGGGGGCCTGTCTATGATGCGCCTGCATCATAGACAGACTCTGATTGCAATTGTTCCTTATCCTTGCCCGTTAAGCCGCTTTTCAATCGCGTCAAGCTCGGCGTACAGCTCCGGGGGAAGCTTGGCGCCGAACTTCGGGTAGTGGTTCTGCCGCACGTCGGCGATTTCCTTTTTCCAGCCCTCGATATCCACCGAGCAAAGCTCCTCCATCGTCCCGCTGCCCACGCCTTCCGGCGCGGCGATTGAGCCGGGTTTCGGGAGCCTGCCGATGGGCGTCTCCACAGAGTTGTCTTTCCCGTCGCAGCGCTCGAAAATCCAGGCCAGCACCCGGCTGTTTTCGCCGTAGCCCGGCCACATAAATTTGCCGTCCTTGTCCTTGCGGAACCAGTTGACAAAGAATATCTTGGGCAGTTTCGATTCGTCGTGGGTTTTGCCTATATTGATCCAGTGCTTGAAGTAGTCGCCCATGTGGTAGCCGCAGAAGGGCAGCATGGCGAAAGGATCGCGCCGTACCTGCCCTACCTGGTCGGAAATGACCGCGGCGGTAACTTCCGAACCCGTGATCGAACCCATAAAAACGCCGTGAATCCAGTCCCGGCTCTGGTTTACCAGCGGGATCGTGCCGGGCCGCCGCCCCCCAAAGAGGAACGCGCTGATCGGCACGCCTTTCGGGTCCTCCCATTCCGGGGCGATTACCGGGCACTGATTCGCCGGCGCGGTAAACCGGGCGTTGGGGTGGGCGATCTCCTCGCCCTTGGGGCTTTTGTCGGTCTGGGGCGCCGGCTTTTTCTGCCCCTTCCAGTCGGTAATTTCCTTGCCCGGGGCACCGTGGCCTATCATCTCCCACCAGATATCGCCGTCCTCGGTAAGGCCGCAGTTGGTAAAGATCGTGTTTTTCTTGATAGACTCCATCGCGTTTAGGTTGGAGTCGTTGTTGGTCCCCGGCGCCACGCCGAAGAAACCCGCTTCCGGGTTAATCGCGTAAAGCCGGCCGTCCGCGCCGAATTTCATCCAGGCAATATCGTCGCCCACCGTCTGGACCTTCCAGCCCGGCAGCGTGGGGATAAGCATCGCCAGATTCGTCTTGCCGCACGCCGAAGGGAACGCGCCGGTAATGTACTTCACCTTCCCCTCGGGGCTGGTAATCTTGAGGATGAGCATGTGCTCGGCCAGCCAGCCCTCGTCGCGGGCCAGGACCGAGGCGATACGCAGGGCCAGGCATTTCTTGCCGAGCAGCGCGTTCCCGCCGTAGCCCGAGCCGTAGGACCAGATCTCGCGGGTTTCGGGGAAATGGCTGATATACTTGTGCTCCATAGGGGCGCAGGGCCACTTGCCGCCGTCCGATTCGCCCGAAGCCAGCGGTTTTCCCACGGAGTGATAGCAGGGAACATAGAAACCGTCTTCGCCCAGGGCGTCAAGGACCCTCGTCCCCACCCTCGTCATAATGTGCATATTGGCCACAACGTAAGGCGAATCCGTAATCTCAACCCCGATCTTGGCAATATCGGACCCTACCGGCCCCATGGAGAACGGGATCACGTACATAACCCGGCCCTTCATGCTTCCGCGGTACAGCTCCGTCATGTTTTTTTTCAGTTCCGCCGGGTCGATCCAGTTGTTCGTAGGCCCCGCGTCCTCCTGTTTTTCGCTCGCTATGTAGGTGCGGTTCTCAACCCGCGCCACATCCGAAGGATCCGATCGGAAAAGGAAACTGTTGGGCCGTTTCCCGCTGTCCAGGGGGTTGGCAAGCCCCGCGTCAAGCGTAATCCTTATCATCTGGTCATATTCGGCCTGGCTGCCGTCGCAGATCTCTACAGAATCCGGAGTCATCAGGGCGGCCGCTTCCTCTACCCATTTCTTCAACCCCGCGTGTTTCAAATCTTCTTTTTTCATAATTCTCCTCAATATAAAATAAATGGCGTTCAGCCGCCGCGTCGCCCGGCCGCGCTTTTGATCAGCAGGGGACCCAAAGAATTTAAATCCCCCTACGTATATAGTATAAATAACCGGGCTTTTTCGCAAGTGCCGCCGGATTCCGGAGCGTTCACCATGTACGCACCCTGTCCGGAGCGCGAATCTGTACCGTGTCTCCCGTATGTTCTATTACATAAATGCCTGTTTCCAGGGCAAAATCCCGGGCCTCGTCTTCGATTAGGGCGCCCGACACGCTGCTTACATATTTACGGGCGTCATTATGCGCGTCCGCGTACTGCCGAAGGGTCCTCATCCGCTTCATATGATCCTTTACATCGGCCAGCGTCAGAAGGGATTTTACCTCTACCACCATGGCAAATTCCCCGTTTTCCAGGAGAATATCAATCTCCGCCAGGGTCCGGTTATTTGCGTCCTTTAGTTTGTTGTTCCGGGAAACGCGCGTAAATTCATAGCCCTGGTTTTTGAACTGCTCCAGAATATTTGAGGCAGTCAGATGTTCAATAAGGTCGCCGATGCGGCTGCCCAGCCTGCTTATCTTGCTGTCGGTCTCCCGCATCCTCCGGTCGGTTTCCCGCATTTTCAGGTCGGTTTCCCGCATCCTCCGATCAGCTTCTTCCCGCGACTCCCTCAGCAACCGGTCGGTTTCTTCCCGTGACTCCCGCATCCTCCGGTCGGCTTCCTGCATCCTCCGATCGGCTTCTTCCCGCGACTCCCGCATCCTCCGGTCGGTTTCCTGCATTTTCAGGTCGGTTTCCCGCATCCTCCGATCGGCTTCTTCCCGCGACTCCCGCAGCAACCGGCCGGCTTCTTCCCGCGACTCCCGCAGCAACCGGCCGGTTTCTTTCTGGGATTCCCGCAATTCCATTAACGCGGCCCAAACATTGTCAAAGTTTGTAGCCCGCTCTGGCTCGTGAATCTGTACCGGCATAACTCCTCCTTATTTAAAAAGTACCGCAATTAGGCAATCCTGTCCAGCAGAAAGGCAAAAACGCCCGGCGCGGCACGCAATGTTTCGGAAGGATTACCGAATGAGCCTTCGCGGAGCAGAGCTCCGCAGTATCTGGAACATAGAGACGTTATTCGATCGGAGGCTCGTTCGAGAGGAAATTTATTATATTGTCTGGTTTAATACCAAATTTTTGTACGCTTCGCGTTATTTGAGCCGCGGCAAGCCGCGGGGTATTAAACCAGACTTTCGAATAACCGGAATAGCGGCTTTTTTTTCTTGACAAGGGGCGGGGCGGGAATAATAGTTAATTAGGGCGGTTTTAAGGCGCCGGGCTTTGGGGCCGTTTCGTACATCAAAAGGGGGATTACCGGGTGCAGGCGCAACGCCAGGGGTTTGTTCAGGAACAGCGTTTCAGGATGAGTCCCCAGCTTTTCCAGTCTATAGAACTTATGGCCCTGCCCGTGGTAGATCTGCGTGAAAAAATCGCGGAAGAACTGGAGAAAAACCCCGCCCTGGAAGTCCTTGAGGACAACGGCATCGTTTCCCTGGACGCGGCTTACTCGCCTAAGAAAGAAGAGGAAGAGTACTTCGAGGCCACTTCCGATTCGGGCTTTATCAGCCGCCCCTCAAACGAGGCTTCGGATGAACACCGCAAATTCATCGAAGGCGTGCTTGCCCGTTCCGAAACCCTTCAGGAACACCTGCTCCGGAATCTCAGGCTTACCCCGGCTGTCGGGGAACTCAGGCGTATCGCGGAACTGATCATCCAGAACCTGGACGAAAACGGCTTCCACAAGGAAGCTCCGGCCATCCTCCTCAAGGGCGAAAGCCCCGCCCGAATCCGGGAAGCCCTGGATCTGGTCCGTTCCCTGGACCCTCCCGGCTGCGCCGCGTCCGGTTTCCGGGAATCTCTTGCAATACAGGCCCGGCTGCTCCCCGGCGCGCCCGAAGGCATGGAACAGGCGCTTGAGCATCTGGAACTTCTTGAGCGGGGAAAATTCGCCGAAGCCGCCCGGAAACTCGGCAGGAGCGAGGACGAGATCCGCTTCATCTTCAATCGAATAAAAGGCGATCTGACCCCTTTTCCGGGCCGCGGCTTTGCCTCGGGCGAAGAAACCCGCTATGTGATCCCCGACGTGCAGGTAGTTATCCGCGAGGGGGACTTTGTCATCATCCTAAACGATGAGGAAATACCCGTACTGGGGATCAGCCCCTTTTTCATGAAAATCGCCGAACCGAAAACAAACGCCGGAGCCGGGCCGGCCTCCGGGAATGGGCCTGCCGCCGGAACCGGGGCGGGGAACAACGCCCGCGCCGAAACCAAGCAGGTCCGGGATTTTGCCCGGGAAAACATCAAGGAAGCGCGCTGGTTCATCCATTCGATTAACCAGCGGAACCATACCCTGCTGCGGGTTTCAAGGGCCATCGTGGAATTCCAGCGGGAATTCTTCGCGAAAGGCCCAAAATACCTGGCGCCCCTTACGCTGAGGGATATCGCACAGGAGCTGGGCCTCCACGAAGCCACCGTATCCCGTACCGCCAACGGCAAATATATGCAGACCGAGTGGGGCGTCTTCGAGCTGCGCCATTTTTTTACCAATTCGATCAGCGGCATGGGTTCCGCCGGCTCCCGCTATTCCAAAGAAGGCGTCAAGGAGATTATCCGGGAACTGATCACCGCGGAGAACCGCCCGGAGAACGGGCGCCTGTCCGATCAGGAGATCGCCGAATCCCTCGCCAGGCGGGGCATATCCCTTGCCCGGCGCACCGTTGCCAAATACCGGAATGAACTGGATTTGGGTTCATCATATTACAGATAGATCTGGAGGTACCTATGAACATTGATGTCAAAGCTGTACATTTTGCCCTGCAAGAAGACGCGCGCGCGTATCTGGATCGCAAAATCACCAGGATACACAACGCGGAAAACATGATTATCGACCTTTTGTTTACCCTGACCAAAGACAAAGACTTTTCGGCGGAAGCCACGGTAAATTTCCGCTGGGGCGTCTCGATTCATGTAAAAGAACACGACTTTGACCTTAACCCCGCTATTGATAAAATGATGGACAAACTTGAGGCGAAAATCACCAAGGAAAAGGAAAAGGTAAAAGACAAGGGCAAA
>JAIRYB010000197.1 GCA_031267955.1 Spirochaetaceae bacterium
AACTCCCGGTTAAGCCGCTTGATGTGGAGCAGCGACGCGATAAAGAGCGGGATGACCGCGCCCAGCCATGCCAGGGGGCCGGCCCAGCAGACGCCGGCAAAACCGAAGCGCTTTGACAGCATGACGGCGCCGAACATCCGCATTACCAGTTCCATGATCCCCGCCAGAGTGGGGGTAAAACTGTCGCCCAAACCCAGAAGACTCTGGCGGCACACGAACAGGCAGGACAATATGACAAGGCAGGAACCTTCGATCTTGAGATAGGTATGCGCAAGGGAAATAACTTCCGGGTCTTGGCCGACAAATATGGCCGTAAGGTGATGTCCGGCAAGGAAGAAAACCGCCCCGATTATTACGCTGAAAATACCGGAGAATAAAAGGCACTGGAATATACCCTTCCGGATACGGCCCGCCTTTCGGGCGCCGTAATTCTGCGCCACATAGGTAGTCATAGCCGCGCCGAATGAACTCATCGGCATGGTACCCAGCTGCTCTATTTTTCCGCCGGCGGCAAAGGCGGCTACAGCCAGGGTTCCCAGGCCGTTCAGGGCAAACTGGACCGCTACTATGCCTATCGCGATAATTGAAAGCTGGAATCCCATCGGGAAGGCCGTCTTTAAGTGCTGCAAGACTTCGGCTTTCGAAAAACGCCAGTCCTCCCGCCTTATGTTTAAGACGGTAAGTTTTTTTCTGATAACCGGAATACAGAAGGCGACGGAAATTGTCTCGGCGATAACCGTGGCGTATGCCGCCCCTTCCACCCCGGTATGGAATACCAGGATAAACACAAAGTCCAGAATGATATTGACGATACAGGCGATTACCAGGATGAAGAGCGGGGTTTTACTGTCGCCCACCGCCCGCATCATATTGGAAAACAGATTAAAGCCGACGGCCGCGATAATACCCCAATAGATGACAATAATGTAGTCGCGGGCCCCGTCTATGATTTCAGCAGGGGTGCGCATGAGTACGAGAAATTTCCGGACGGTAATGACGCTCACCGCGGTTAAAACCAGCGCCATGGCGGCGGAAAGGACGATGCTTACGGCAAAGCTGCGCCGTACCCCGTCCCCGTCTCCCGCGCCGAACCTCTGGCTTGTTATGATGGCGGCGCCCTGGGTAAAGCCCCCGACAAAACCCAGGATAAAAAAGCTAATGCTCCCGGTACAGCCCACCGCCGCGAGGGCGTTTACCCCGATGGTGCGCCCGACAATAAGGGTATCCGCCATGTTGTAAAACTGCTGGAAGAGGTTTCCGATAAACAGCGGTACGGCAAAACCGATGATCAGCAGGGCGGGGCTGCCCACCGTTAAATTTTTAGTCATTATTAATCGTTGTTTGAAAAAATTTAAGCGCCGGGCTTCAGCCTACGGGCTCGCGGGCAGCGCAATCCGGATTTTTCCGTTTCGCCTGCCTGCTTCCGCGCGAAAAAGAGTATCCGGGTAAAATCCGGGATGCCGGAGCGGAAATTCGCGGGCCCGCGGCCCTTCCCGCCGCATAGTGCCTGTCCGGGATCATTTTACGGGCCGGCTTAACGTTCCGCGCGGAGGCTCATTCCGGCGCGCCTCCGGGCCCCCGGCCCGGTTCTTCTTCCGAAGCAAGGGCGAGCATGCGCTTAAAGGCCGAGTTGGGCTTTTTAAGTTCCCGGGACCCCCGCGTTATTTTGCACAGGGACAGGCCCAGCTGTTTGGCTATCTCCCGCTGGGGTATTTTCTTGTCCAGAGCCTTAACCAGCGCCCAGCGGGCGGCAATATCCGCTGTTTCCGCAGGGGTCAGGATGCATGCAAAGAATTGTTCAATCAGTATACTGTCGGCGGTTTTGGCAAAGGCGCGGGCCAGTTCCGAAAGGTTTTCCGCCACTCTGGGATCTTCCAAGTTCATATTTAAAGTATAGGAGACTGATAAGAATTGTCAAATTCAAAGGCCCCGGAAAACAAATTACAGGGTTTAGATCCTGGTTTCCCGGACCAGGTCAAGGAGTTCGCCGGGGCGGTCTATGATGCGGGGGGCGCTCGCTTTTTCAAGCGCTTCCCGGCTCCGGAAACCCCAGCTTACCAGGAGGGGCGAGCATTCGGCGGCCAGGGCGGTTTCCAGGTCAACCTCGGAATCGCCGGCGAATACGGTTTCCCGGGGGGTAACGTCGAGCCTCATCAGAAGTTCCCAGGTGGAGGCGGGGTCCGGCTTTCTTGGAACGCCGGGCGTTTCCCCCTGTACGGCCTCGAAGGTTCCGGCGGGAAAAAGCCGGTCAATGACCATACGCGCCACCGGGTCCGGCTTGTTGGTCAGGACGGCGGTCTTTATCCTGAGATTCCTCAGGCCGAAGATCAGTTCCAGAATACCCGGGTATATTTTTGAATGGACCACGGGTTTTTCCGCGTAAAGCCGCGCGGCGCGCTCCGCAAGCTCCCGGGCAAGTTTTTCGTCCCGGTTTTCCCCGGGCAGGGCAAGATAGGCCAGATGCCTGATGCCGTTTCCCACAATGCCGGCGTAGTCTTCGCCGGGGAGGGCGGGGAAACCCCGCTCGCAGAGGGCTGTGTTCATGGCAAGGGCGATATCCTCCAGAGTATCCACCAGGGTTCCGTCAAGATCAAAAACAACGCATTTAAACCGCATACGCAACTATCCAGCCAGGGGCTGAAAGTTACCGCCGTTCAGCCTGAACTGATTCCTCCGCTTGGGGGGTAGCCTGACCATACCAGTAGCGCCGGGGTCAGGCGTAGGGGGGGCGGACGGCGGCCTCCTGCCGCAGGCAGGATTTACCCGCCCGCAGTACGGTAACAGCCCCCCCGCAAGATCGATCGCAAAAATTACCGCAGCCTGGACCTGTTGTAGTTTATCAGGCTTCCCGCGAGAACTATCTCCTTTTCGCCAGGAGTCAGGACGGGCGTCTTTAAGGCAAGGGGAAAACTGGTAAATACAAACCCGCCGGTGCCGGAAGGAGCCGGCTCGCTCCGGATGATAAGGGCATTGAGGGTTTCACCGCCTTTTACAAGCGCGGTTCTGACCCGGGGTATAAAGATATAATCGCCGTTCCTGAAGGCTGGCTCCCCGTCCAGGGTAAAGGGAAGTATGCCCCAGTTGATAAGGTTGCTGCGGTAGCGTTTGGTGGCGTATTCCAGGGCAAAATTGGCAAGTCCGCCCAGGACCCGCTGGCAGCTTGCCGCCTGTTCCCGCGCGCTGCCGTCGCCGGGTTTGGCCGCGTAAATCGCCGACCCTATCCTCATATCGGCAAGTTCCGCCGGGCCTGCCGCCGGAAGTTCTGAAAGCCCGGATATAAGCGGGGAAAGTTCGGGGAGCGGCCCGAATTCGGGGAACGCGTCTTTTCCGCCCGGGAAGCCTTTTCCCGCAAGGTCCAGGCGCAGGGCTTCGGCTTCCCGCAGCGCCTTGGCCCGGCCCACATAAGACGGGTCCTTGCGCGAAAGGGTGAATTCCGCGAGCCCTACGGGGTTTGACCGGTACGATGAAGTTTCCCCTGACGGGATGATCTCGTCGGTGGTGGTTACCGGGTCGGTGATGAACGAGGCGATTTTGAGGAGCAGGTGCTCCCCTAAATTTTCCATTTCCGGCCAGCCTGTGATACTGGGGCCGTAACGCAGGGACGCCTCCTTGCGGGGCCGCCCGGACCCGTCAAAGACGCGGGATCTGTACGGGCTGTCGTCGTAATGATAGGGCGGGAATTTTTCGGGTACGGGAAAACGGGCCGCCGAGGCGAGGAAGCCGCCTGACGCCATGGTGGCGGCGACGCTCCGGGCATCCATAAGGGCGACGGAGGCGATCTGGCCGTCGGCCGGGCGGGACCCTTCGCGGTTGGGAAAATTCCGGGTGCTGTGCCGGATGGAAAGGCAGTTGTTCGCGGGTACATCCCCGGCGCCGAAACAGGGGCCGCAGAAGGCGGTGCGGAGTATCACCCCGCGCGAGACGAGGCTTGCCGCGGCGTTGTTCCGGGCAAGTTCCAGCAGCACGGGCTGGCTTCCGGGGTATACCGAAAGGGAAAAGGCGCCGGGAAGAGCGGCGCTTTCAGGCGTCTTTTCAAGCACGGCGGCGGCGGCCATGATATTTTCGTAGGTCCCCCCGGCGCAGCCCGCAATGATTCCCTGGCCGGCGCGTATCCTGCCCTTTTCGTCGATTTTATCGGTAAGGGTAAAATTGATGTTCCGGTTTTCAAAGAGTCCCGCCGCGTCCTTTTCAACCTGCCTCAATATGTCGCCCGGGTTTTCCAAAAGCGAGTCGATTTCGTAGACATTGCTGGGGTGGAAGGGGAGGGCGATCATGGGCTTTATACGGGAAAGATCGATCCTGATAAACCGGTCGTAATACGCGACATCCGCCGGGCGCAGGGCTTTGTAATCGGAAGCGCGCCTGTGCAGGGCAAGGTAATCGCGGACCGTTTCGCCGGTTTCCCAGATCGAGGACCAGCAGGCGGTTTCCGTGGTCATAACATCGATGCCCGAGCGGAATTCGACCGAAAGGCCCGCCGCCCCCTCGCCGGTGAATTCCAGGACCGCGTTTTTCGCGAACCCGTTCTTGAATACCGCGCCGATAAGCGCGAGCGCCACGTCCTGGGGGCCGACCCCGTTCCCGGGTTTTCCGCTCAAATAAACGCCCACCACGGCCGGATAGCCGATGTCATAAGTTTCGCCTAAAAGCTGTTTTACCAGTTCGCCGCCCCCTTCCCCGACCCCCATGGTCCCAAGGGCGCCGTAGCGGGTGTGGCTGTCGCTGCCGAGTATCATCCTGCCGCAGCCCGCCCAGGTTTCCCGCATATACGAGTGGATAACCGCAAGGTGCGCGGGCACCCAGACGCCGCCGTATTTTTCCGCGGCGGAAAGGCCGAACAGATGGTCGTCCTCGTTGATTGTGCCGCCCACCGCGCAGAGGGAATTGTGGCAGTTGGTAAGAATATACGGCAGCGGGAAACGTTCCAGCCCGCAGGCCTGGGCTGTCTGGATGATGTTGACAAAGGTGATGTCATGCGAGGCCAGGGCGTCGAATTTCAGCCGGAGCCCTGCCCCGTCCTTCCCCCGGTTGTGGGAGGAGAGTATGCCGTGGGTTATGGTCCCTTCCCGCGCCGGTTTTTTTGCCCGGTCCGCGCCCAGGCGTTTTACGAGAAGGCCGGAATTTTCCGGCGTGTCCTCCACGGCTTCCCGGCCGTTAAAAAGCCAGACCCCGCCGTCAATCAGTTCTATCATACCTTCGCTCCGTTCCGATTAGGAAGCCTCTTTTATGGCGAGTATTTGCTGGGGGCAGGCCTTGGCGCAGATTCCGCAGGCTATACACTTGCTCGGATTTGCCGCGCCTTCCGCGCGGACCATCACCTTAAAGGGGCAGGCTTCAAGGCATTTGCCGCAGTTTACGCAGGACTTCTTGCTGATCATGTAAACTCCGCTGTTGTTCTGGGTGATTGCCCCGGACTCGCAGGCTTTGGCGCATTTGCCGCACTGGATGCAAATCGCGACAGAGGGTTTGCCCTCTTTTTCCCCGATCTGGATACACGAAAGCCTGATGTCATCGTTCTTGTAAAACGCCTTGGCGCAGGCCAGTTCGCAGGTCCTGCAAGCCATACAGGCAGATTTGTCGGTTACCGCCAGTTTTTTCATAGATTCAATGCCTCCATTCTTAGGTATATCGTTCCAGTATGCCGCAAAAAGCGGAAAAAGGGAAGTTCCATTTGCCGCCTGCGGTAATTTTGCAATCCGGCCCAAAACAGGGAGGTAGAAATTCCTGTGCGGCATCCTGGGCGGCGGGAAAGACGGTTTTACCGCCCCGTTAAAGCTGAGCAAGGCCCCTCCCTTTACGCATGTGTAGTTAAGACTTTCAAAAAAAGATCGTATTGTCCGCTTTTTCCGGGATAAATATCTTGACGGGGATTATATATAGGGAAATAATGTAATTACGTGGGATATTGTGGGATAATTTAGGAAATTTTAGGGAAAAGTGGTGTGGAATTAAAAACCGGGAATTTTCCGACTACGCTGGACGACAAGGGCAGGGTAGGTATTCCGGCAAAGCTCCGGGACCGTTATTCAGGCGAACTGGTGATTACCTGCGGTATAGAGCACTGCGCCTGGGTGATGAAGCCTGATGTTTGGGAGCATGTCGTAGAAAAACTTACCAATTCCGACCTTTTAACCGAAAAAGAGCGGCTTTTGATTGAGCATAAGTACATCAATCAGGCCCAGGTGCTGGAGCCGGACAGGGCCGGCCGCGTTTCCATTCCCGCGCCTTTCCGCCGTTATGCCCGGCTTACAAAGGAATGCCTTGTGATAAGCGCGGAAAACCGGCTGGAAATCTGGGACGAAGAATTTTTCTTCTCGTTCCTGGATGAGAATCAGGAAGCTGTGCAGGCGGCGATAAACAAGATGGGGTCGCTTAAGCTCTTCAGAATGGGCGCCGGGGATAACGGCTGATGGACATTGTCCATACGCCGGTACTGCTTGAAGAAACTATCGCTTATCTGGCCCCCCGCGGGGACGGGGAGCTTATGGTGGACGCGACGCAGGGGGAGGGCGGGCATAGTTATGCCTTTTTATCCCGTTTTCCGGCCCTGCGCCTTATAGGCATTGACGCGGACGCCGGTATACAAATGACGGCCCGCGCGCGTTTGAGCGGGTTCGGGGGCCGGGCGCGGTTTTATAACGGCTGGGCCCAGGATTTTTTTGCCGGGCTTGCGGACAGCCGCGAACCCGGCGCCGGGGTGGACGCCGCGCCCGGTATGGCCGAAAGTCCGGACACGGTTTTGATTGATCTGGGGGTGAGTTCCTACCACTATGAAAAAAGCGGGCGGGGATTCAGCTTCAGGAAAGACGAAGCGCTGGATATGCGTATAGGGGCCGGCAGAGGGCCGGGAGCCGCGGAACTTATCGCGCGGCTTTCCGAGCGGGAGCTGGCGGATATGCTTTACCGAAACGCCGGGGAGCGGTATTCCCGGCGTATTGCCCGGGCCATTGTGGAAGAACGGGGGAGGGGGGCGATTGAAAGTTCCCTGGCGCTGGCGGAAATTGTGCGGGCCGCAACGCCGCGCTCTTACGGCAGGGGGGGGATGCACCCGGCGACACGAAGCTTCCAGGCCATCAGGGCAGCGGTAAATCTGGAACTTGAGGGGCTTCCGGATCTTTTGGAAAAGGCCTTTGCGGTTTTAAAACCCGGGGGCCGTTTGGGCGTGATTAGTTTTCATTCGGGAGAAGACAGGATAGTGAAGAATTTTTTCCGGGACAAAAGCAGGGAGTTTCCAGCTTCAGGGGAAAATTCCTCTTTTGCCGGAACGAAAGAGCCGATAGTAAAAGGTGAAGGGCGGAGGGTTTTGAAACTTCTAACCCGTAAGCCTGTGGTTCCGGGCGAAGAAGAAACCCGGAATAACCCGCCTTCCCGGAGCGCGAAATTCCGGGCCGTGGAAAAGCTATCCGGGGCCTGAACGCTTCCGGCGGATTCCGGAAGGGCGGCCTGATAGAGAGGGTGCAATGTACAAAGCGCGGATCGTGCTATTTTATTTTCTCACGGCGACAGTACCGCTGCTGTTCGGGACGATTGCCTGGCAGTCGTGCCGTTACGCGGAATTGGAAAAGGAAACGGTGAATCTTGAAACTGTTCAGGAAGACTGGATCGCCGGCAACCGGCGGCTTATCGCGGGGATAGCGCTTTTGTCTTCTGCCGAGCGTATTGAAAAAATAGCGCGGGACCAGATGGGGCTCGCGAAAAAACGTCCTGAAGAAGTGCTGCAGATAAGGATTACCGGGGGATACGCGCCTGATGGAAAGTAGTTTTCTGTTAACTTACGCACAGCTTGGCGCCGTACCCGGGGTACGCATCCTCTCTTACGCCTCAGGCGGAAAAGGCGGCCCCCCTTTAGGCGGCGGGTTTTCCTCGGTATGTATTGATTCCCGCGAGGTAAAAAAAGGCTCCCTGTTTGTGGCGCTCAAAGGCGCGTCCCAGGACGGCCACCGTTACGCGGAGGCCGCGTTCAGGGCCGGGGCCGGGGCGGTCATGGCGGCATCTTCCGCCCTTGCCGCCAGGGAGTTTGATTTGGAGGGGGCGGCCTCCCGGGCAGGCGCCGTGCTGGTTGTAACGGAAGATACTTTGCGGGGCCTGCAGGACGCCGCGCGGGTTTACCTTGAACAGTTTCCCGATCTTTTAAAAATCGCGATTTCCGGCAGTTCAGGCAAAAGCACTACCAAGGAAATTGCCGCGGCGATGATAGGCTCTGAAAGAAATGTAGTGTTCAACAGCGGGAACCTCAATTCCGAAACAGGGCTTCCGCTTTCGGTGTTCAGGGTCAGGAGGGAACACCAGGTTGGTATTTTTGAGATGGGGATGAACCGCGCCGGGGAGATCGCGGAACTTGCCCGGCTCTTTAAACCTTGTATCGCGCTTATCACAAACATAGGCCCTGCCCATATCGGAATTCTCGGCAGTATTGCCGCGATTCTTGAGGAGAAGAAACAGATATTCGGTGAATTTACCGGAAACGAAACGGCGCTGATCCCGGACGATGATGAATACCGGGACGAGCTTGCCCGCGGCGTTTCGGGAAAGATAGTGTTTTACGGCCCTGCCAGCCTTGAGGAACTTGGAGAAGTAAGAGATCTTGGGTTAGATGGTGCGGAAATTACCTGGGAGGGGATTTCCGCGCGCTTCGCCCTGCCCGGACGGCATAATCTGAAAGACGCTCTGGCGGCCGCGGCGATTGCCAAGGCCGCCGGAGTGAGCGCCGCCGCGGTCAGGCGGGGCCTTGAGTCGGTAAGGCCGCTTTTCGGGAGGAGCGAAATACTGCGGGGAAATATCCCGGGCAAGGGCGGCCGGATCACGCTGGTCCGGGACTGTTACAACGCCAATCCGGACAGCACTTCGCAGGCAATCGCCTTTTGCGACGGGCTGGACTGGCCCGGGAGAAAGGTGTACGTGGCCGGTTCCATGCTGGAACTGGGGGAGGCTTCGCGGGCGGCCCATGAGCGGATGGGCGGGGAACTGGCGGCCTCGGGCGCGGACATGGTGTTTTTCTACGGCAGGGAGACTGAGGCCGCCGCGGAAGAGATGGGGGCCCGCGCGGAAGGCCGAAAGATTCCGCTGTTTTATACCGATGTTATGGATACCCTGGCGTCTTCCCTTGCGGATTATGTGCAAGACGGGGACCTGGTTCTGCTCAAAGGCTCGCGGGGCTGCGCCCTGGAACAATTGACTGATGTACTGGTCGCGGATGCCCCGGGGAAACCGGCGGCCGGGGGACAGCCTGGCGCGCGGGAACCGGGCAGGGCGCTGCCTGTTTTAGCCGGAGGCTGCCTGTGATTTTTGAATTTTTCTATCCTCTGGTAAAATATTTCACCGCGTTTAACATACTTAAGTATATCACCTTCAGGGGCGCCTACGCGGCGATTACTACGCTGCTTTTCTGTTTCATCTTCGGGCCGGCCCTGATCGAGGTATTGCGGAAATTCAGGATAGGCCAGGTTGTCCGGCAGGACGGGCCGGAAACCCATCTTGCAAAAGTTGGGACCCCGACTATGGGCGGGGTGTTCTTTGTTATCTCCATGCTGGTCACGGTGCTGCTCTGGCAGGATCTGGGGAATTACAAGGTATGGCTTACCCTGTGCGCCTTCGTGGCTTTGGGGGCCATCGGTTTTCTTGACGATTATCTTAAGATTACCCAGCGTAATTCGGACGGGCTGCCCCCCTGGGGGAAACTCGCGGGACAGTTCGCCGTGGCGCTTGCCGTAGCGCTGGTGCTCTACTTTAACGGGGATGAAATAACCACAAAACTCTACCTGCCTTTTTTCAAAAATCCCGTGGCGGATCTGGGCGCGCTTTGGATCCCCTTTGCCGTACTGCTTATCATGGGCGAATCAAACGCGGTTAATTTTACCGACGGGCTTGACGGGCTTGCGTCGGGGCTTCTCATCTCGGTCTTTATCGCGCTGGCTATTCTTACCTATATTTCGGGACGGGTTGATTATTCGGAATATCTGGGTATTCCCTATATCACCGGGGCGGGGGAGCTTACGGTGTTCTGCCTGGGCCTGGTGGGGGCGTGCGTGGGGTTTCTCTGGTTCAATGCTCATCCGGCCGAAATTTTCATGGGGGATGTCGGAAGCCTTCCCATGGGGGGGATAATCGCGATAATATCCCTGATCATCAAGAAAGAAATTCTGGTGCTGATCATCGGCGGGGTTTTTGTACTTGAAATTGCCAGCGTTATCCTCCAGGTGCTGTCCTATAAGCTGACAAAAAAACGGCTGTTCAAAATGGCCCCCCTGCATCACCATTTTGAACTTTCAGGCTGGCCGGAGGCCAAAGTGGTTATCCGTTTCTGGATTCTGGGAGGGCTTTTTATTATTATTGCCCTTTCAACATTAAAAATACAGTAGAAGGTTTGTAATGGCGGATACGTTCAGCCCGGAAAGGCCGGTGCGGAAAATAATGCCCGATCATGTCCTCATCGCGAGCGTTGCCGTGCTTTTAGGGGTAGGGCTCGTAACCCTTTACTCCGCGTCCGCCAGTTTTGGGCAGCGGTTTATGGGGGACAGGTTTTACTTTATTTCCCGGCAGCTTGCCTTCTGCGGCATAGGGATACTGCTCTTTATCGCGGCGTCCGTTGTCCCCCTCGGCTTTGTACGCGCCCTGGTCCCCTGCGGAGTCATCTTCGCCGTGGTCCTCTGCATATTGACATTTATCCCCCATATCGGGGTTTCCAAGAACGGCGCCGCGCGGTGGATCAGTATAGGCGCTTTTTCGTACCAGCCTTCCGAATTTGTGAAACTTATGCTGCCCCTGTACCTTGCCCATATTTTTGACAAAAACCAGAAGCAGATAGATTCCTTTGCCCGGGGGATACGATCCCCGACACTGATTACCACTTTGTTTTTCCTGCTCATCTATCTGCAAAACAACTTTTCCACAGCGGTTTTTGTTACGGTAAACGCCCTTATCATTTTTTTCATAGCCGGCGTCAAATTCCGCTACTTTCTCAGCGCGGCGGTTATCCTGGCGCCTATCTGTACGCTCCTGGTGTTCACTTCCAGCCACCGGCTTCTGCGGGTGATCTCCTTTCTGTGGCCGGACCAGGACCCCCTGGGCGCGGCGTACCAGCTGCGTTCTTCCATACTGACCGTAGGTTCCGGGGGCATTTGGGGCCGGGGCCTGGGGAGGGGGGTGCGGAAAATATCCAGCGTTCCCGAGATACAGTCGGATTTTATCTTTTCCGCTTATACCGAGGAAATGGGGTTTGCCGGGGTGCTCCTCTTTTACCTTATCTTCCTTATTTTCGCCGTAAGGGGTTACAGGACGGCTTTGGAACAGCGCGACACTTTCAAAAGGCTTTTGGCCTTTGGCCTTGTCACGGTAATCTCAAGCCAGGCTTTGATCAACATAGCCGTGGTATCGGGCATGCTCCCGGTAACAGGAATACCCCTGCCGTTTTTTTCCGCAGGCGGTTCGTCTCTGGCAACTACCCTGGTAATCGCGGGATTAATCGTAAATGTATCCCGCTTTAAAAAGGACGCGGAGGATGCCGATGTCTTCTGATTTTGTTTATAATGACAGAAGGAGGGGCCGGGAAGGGGAGCTCCGCCGGGGCGCGGCACCGGAAATTCACAAACCCGGATTCCGGCGCCCCGCAAGCGGGCGGAATTCCGGCGCGGGGGAATCGCCCGGGAAGAGGCCCGCGAAGGCGGACAAATGGCTTGTGCGGCTGGCCGTCCTTATCGCCGGCATTCTGGCGGCGGAATTACTGTGGCTGTTCGGAATAACGCCCCTGCTTCCCCTTTCGGTGGTAGAAGTAAGCCCTGTACCCGGGATTGAGCGCGCGGCGATTCTGTCCCGGGCGGGGATCGGCTCCCATTCATCGTACCTTACGGTGGACGCGGCCCTGGCGGAAAAAAACCTTGAACAGATGTACCAGATAGAGTCCGCCCGCGTGGTAAAGCAGTACCCCGATACGGTGCGGGTCTTTGTTGAACAGCGGGTGCCGGCCGCGCTTTCCCTGGTTAATGCCGCCGGCAGGATAATCCCGGTGTATATCGACAAACACGGAATGCTTATTCAGGTAGGAGGCCCGCCTTTAAATGCCGGTTCTCCCCTGGCGCTGCCTATAGTTTCCGGCCTGGGTTTTGAACGGCTTGAGGAAGGGGCGAAACTTCCGGCGGAGCTGGAGGGTTTTTTCAGCCGCCTGGATTCGCTTAACAAAAACGCGCCGGAATTGCTCGCGTTTATTTCGGAAATCGGGATAAACAAAAAAGCGTATAATGGTTTTGATCTTATACTTTATCCGGTAAACAGCGCCGTCAAATTCCGCCTGGAACCGGATTTAAACGAAGACGCATTGCGGTATATGATTTTGATGATGGATGTATTTGATTCGGCGGGCGTGCAGGTAGACGAAGTTGATTTACGGAACGGCACCGCGTCGTATGTTGTAAAGGAGGCCCGATCTGGCTAACGACAGTTTGGTTGTCGGCCTTGATATAGGTTCGACCAAGGTATGCGCCGTTATCGGCGAACGAAATGAAAGGGGGACTCTCGATATTACCGGCGTCGGTACGAGTCCCTCTACCGGCCTGGAAAAGGGCGTGGTAAAAAACATAGAGGCGACCCTGCGGGCAATTTCCGCCGCCATTGAGGAAGCGGAAGGTATGAGCGGCCAGGAGGTACGCGCCTGCTGGACGGGTATAGGCGGAAAACACATAACCGGGATGAATTCCCGGGGAGTGGTCGCGGTAACCGGAAAGACCCGGGAAACCAGGGAAATAGGGCCCGAGGATGTAGACAGGGTACTCGAGGCCGCACGGGCTATAGCTATCCCCATGGACCGGCAGATACTTGAGGTTATCCCCCAGTCCTATATCGTGGATGATCAAAAAGGGATAAGGGATCCCCTCAATATAATAGGGGTCCGCCTTGAGGCTGAGGTGCATATTATTACCTGCTCGGTAACCAGCGCGCAAAATTTGATAAAATGCGTTAACCGGGCGGGGTTCCGGGTGAACGATCTTATCCTCCAGTCTTTGGCCGCGGGGACGGCGGTGCTGACGGAAGAGGAAAAGGAACTGGGCGTAGTACTGATTGACTTAGGCGGTGGGACTACCGAAGTGGTTGTTTACTGCCAGGGGGCGCCTTATTCCACAAGTTCCATCCCCCTGGGCGGCATGCAGGTTACCCGCGATATTTCCCTGTGGGGGGGCATATCCATTGAAACCGCGGAGAAAATTAAAATCCAGGCGGGATGCTGCCGGGAAGAATTTTTAGAAAAGGACGAAAGCGTTCTGGTTGACGGCATAGGCGGCCGGCCGCCCCAGTCGATTCCCCGGCTGGAACTGGCACAGGTGATCCGGCCCCGTGTGGAAGAGATATTCGAAATGGTCAAGAATGAGCTGGACAAACTCTCCGTGTCCGAGTGGCTTGGGGGGGGTATTGTGCTTACCGGCGGGGGCGCCCAGCTTTTGGGAACCGTCGAGCTTGCGGAAGAGGTGTTCAACGCGGGCAGAAAACGCCCTATCCCGATCCGGGCGGGGAATCCCCTGTCCAGAAACCTGGGGGGCTTTGTTGAAAAGTACCGGACGCCCGCCTATTCCACCGCCATAGGGCTGCTGCTTGAGGGCGCCAAACGCGAGGCATCCGGCGCCCAGGAAGGGGGGGGCGAAATCCCCGGCGAAGGCCCCGGCCTTGGGAAGAGGCTTGTCGCCTGGCTAAAAGGTTTTTTCTAAAAGTTTTTTGGGCTTTTTTATATGATGTTTTGCCAAATTGAGGCTTAATGCCTTAAATTATAAGATGATTTGGGAGGGGGACTATGATGAACATTGAAATTCTGGATGGACAGGTTTCCGATCCGAATCCGACGATCATAAAGGTCATCGGGGCCGGGGGCGGGGGATCGAACGCCGTAAACAGAATGATCGAAGGCGGATTGCAGCATGTGCAATTTATCGCGGCAAACACGGACGTGCAGGCGCTGAATCGCTGCAAGGCCCCGGTTAAGCTTCCCATCGGCTCAAAGATCACCGGCGGCCTGGGAGCGGGAGGCAAGCCCGAGGTGGGCGAAAGGGCGGCCGAAGAGGACCGGGAGATGATCACCAACGCCCTGCGCGGGGCGGATATGGTGTTCGTGACCGCCGGCATGGGCGGGGGGACGGGTACAGGTTCCGCGCCGGTTATCGCCCAGATCGCCCGCGACGTGGGCGCCCTGACCGTAGGCGTGGTAACCAAGCCTTTTTCCTTTGAGGGCCGTTACAAGCTGGTTCTTGCCGAGGAGGGGATCGCCAAGATGCGGGAAGCGGTGGATACCCTTATCGTTATTCCCAACGAACACCTCATGAAAGTCATTGACCGGAAAACCCCTATTAAAGAGGCTTTCAAAATGGCCGACGAGGTGCTCCGCCAGGGCGTGCAGGGAATCTCCGATGTAATAACCGTACAGGGAGACATCAACATTGATTTTGCCGATGTAAAGACCGTAATGAAGGATATGGGGGATGCCCTGATGGGCGTGGGCGTGGGAAGCGGCGACGGCCGCGCGGAAATAGCCGCGTCTTCCGCCATTGAAAATCCGCTTCTCGAGGACAGCACGATCAACGGCGCGAAAAAACTGCTGGTCAATGTAATAGGCGGCGAAGATGTAGCCATGATGGAATACCAGGAAGTATTCAATTATATAAACCGGAATGCCGATCCCGACGCGCTGATCATACCCGGCCAGGCGACCGATTCCTCCATGGGGGACAGGATACAGGTTACGGTTATCGCCACAGGTTTTATGGGCGAGACCGTGCGGATAGCGGTTAAAAACGAAGAGGGGGAATCTTCCCCCGAGGAAAAACCCGACTTTATGGATGCCGAGGAATTTACCAGGTGCATCAGCCGTTCGGGCAGCACGGCTCCTTCCCAGACCTTCCTTACCCGCCGCAGCTACGAAGACCTGGAAGTCCCCGCCTACTTGAGAAAGCAGGGCGCGGAACGGGAGCTTTTTGACAGGTTTCCCGGCAGTAATGCGAAGGACGCCTAGATTCTGTGAAAGAACGGAGCTTTCTGGAAAAATACCACGCGCATCTTACCGCTGTGGAAAGGCGGGCGCATTTAACAGTAGATACTTACTGCATCGAGATTGCCCGTTTTCTCGAGTGGCTTGAGGCGGAAAAACTGCCGGTCGAACACGCCGACAGCCTTGTCCTCACGCGGTACCTCGATGTCCGGAAAACCAGGGATCGGCTTGACGGGCGGTCCGTTGCCAAGGCGGTCTCCGCGCTTAGATCGTTTTTTCAGTTTTTGATCGATTCTGAAGCTTTGCGCAAGGATAACCCCGCTTCTGTTCTGGAACGCCCCCGTTCGAAGAACCGGCTTCCCCAGGTGCACTCCCGGGAGACGGTGGAAGAAATGCTTGCCGCTGTGGACATCAGCACTCCGCTCGGAATCCGCGACCGGACGCTTTTCGAGCTTATCTATTCCGCGGGGTTGCGGGTTTCCGAAGCGGTGGCTTTGAATGTGGGCGATATTTTTTTTTCCGAGGGAATCGCCCGGGTTACCGGCAAGGGGGACAAGGAGCGGCTTGTTGTTTTCGGCGGCGAGGCTGGACAGTGGCTGAAACGCTACCTCGGCGAAAGCCGGCCGGCCCTTGTCCGTTCCCGGCGGATTTCCGCGCTGTTTATAAACCGCAGCGGAAGGCGGCTTTCCCGGAAGGGGATCTGGAAAAATTACGCCGCGCTTACCGCCCAATTGGGAATGAGTTCCCGGCTTCACAGCCTGCGCCACAGTTTTGCTACCGAGCTCCTGGCCGGGGGCGCGGATCTTAGATCGGTACAGGAACTTCTGGGGCATGTGGACCTTTCCACGACCCAGATCTATACCCATGTGGATAATTCCATGCTCCGGGAAAACCACCGCCGCTATCTTCCGAAACTTAAGACGTTCCGGCAGGACGGGGCCGGCCTTACATAGGGAGGGCGAACATGAAAGTGAAAAAAGAGATCGTTACCGGCATTTTGGTTGTGGCAATTCTCGCGGCGGGCTTTACGCTGTTTTACAATTACGGGATGAGCGGGGAGCGGAATCGGCTTGCAAGGCGTATCGCGGAACTGGGGAACCCCGGGGGGCCGCCGGAAACTGTCGAGGGCTTAAGAGAGGCTATCTCCCTTTATGAAAAACAGATAGAGCAGCATGTAAAGGATGCCGCGCAGACCGGCGTGTACTGGAAAATCCTCGCGACGCGGCTTCAGGACAGGGGCCTTCACAACGAGGCGCTTAAAGCCCTGGAACAGGCGGTTTACTATTCCCCCCAGGACCCGTCCCTCCTCTACCTTACCGGTATTTCCGCGGCGCGGGTCGCAAAAGGTTTTCTTGATTTCCGGGGCGGGGCCGCCGGTTCTTCCGAAAGTTACTACGCCCTTGCCGAGGATGCCTACCGTAAGGCCATCGCCGTGGATGACAGGTACGTAAAACCCATGTACGCGCTCGGGGTGCTCTATGTGTTCGAACTGGGAAGGCCCGCGGACGCTATACCGGTAATGGAACGCTACCTTGATCTTACGTCGAACGATGTGGAAGGCATGGCCCTGCTGGCCCACGCTTACGCGCTGACTTCCCAATATGAATTTGCCCTGAATCTGTACGACAGGATACTTTCGATTACAAAGGACAAGGACAAACGGGCCGCGGTGGAAGAGAACCGCAGGCAGGTAATGGACAGCTATTATGGATAACGGGCGCGGCTTGCTGGACCTTATGATCGCGCGTATCCCCGGGCTGTCCTGCAAAGAAAGAATAAAACTGCTCAAAAAATTTGACCGGGAAGCTGATCTCGCTGTATGTTCTAAAGAAGACATTGGCGAAATTGCCGCCAGGCCCCTGAAGGCATGGGACCCGGACGGGCTGCGCTTTCAGGCGGAAGAGGATCTCCTTTCCATAACCCGGACCGGGATGGGCTATGCTTCCTGGCCGGAACCGGAATATCCTCCCCTGCTCAGGGAACTCTACGATCCCCCGGCCCTGGTGTTTTACCGGGGTGTTTTGCCCGACCCGGGAAAGCCCCTGGCGGCTGTCGTGGGGACCCGCCGGCCCTCGTCCGGCGCGGCAATACAGGCCTTTGATCTGGGCCGGGACCTGGCCCGCGCCGGGATTCCCGTTGTCTCGGGGCTTGCGCTGGGGATCGACGCCTTTTCCCACCGGGGGAACCTTGAAGGCGGCGCCCCCACAGTGGCGGTACTCGGTTCCGGCCTTGACAGGGTATACCCTGCCTCGAACCGCGGCCTGGCCCGGCGCATTGTCGAAGAGGGCGGGGCGCTGCTTTCGGAATATCCCCCGGGGACAAGGCCGGCAAGGTGGAATTTCCCCGCCCGGAACCGGATTATCGCGGGGCTTGCCCGGGCCGTGATCATTGTCGAGGCGCCGGAAAAGTCCGGGGCGCTTATCACCGCGAATTTCGCCCTGGAACTTGGAAGGGAGCTTTATGTGGCGAGCGCCGGCCTGGCTTCCCCCCTGGGCGCGGGGACGCGCGCCCTTGCCGAAGACGGGGCCGGGATCGTTTCGGGCATTGAAGCCATAGCGCGGGATTGGGGGCTGGAGGCCGGTCCGGAGATCGCGGACGCTGTTCCCGATATTGGATCCGGTCTGGCATCGTCGCTGGCCCGGTCGCTTAATTTAAATTGTGAGGATGGGTATGGCCGTTAAGAAAAAAGAGGCAGCTGTTGTCAAAACCGAAAAAAAGCGCGTCTCAAAAAAGAGCGTTGCCAAAAAAAATAAAAAAACACTCGTGATTGTAGAATCCCCTGCCAAGGCGAAAACCATCGAAAAATACCTGGGAGATTCCTATACCGTCAAGGCGTCCATGGGCCATCTTATCGATCTGCCCAAGTCCCGCCTTGCTATAGACATGGGGAACAATTTTGAGCCCGAGTATATCACTGTCCGGGGCCGGGCAAAGCTCCTCAAGGAGATTCAGGCCGGCGCGAAAAAAGCGGAAGAGGTGCTGCTGGCAAGCGATAATGACCGCGAAGGCGAGGCCATTGCCTGGCATCTGCGGAACGCTATCGCCGCGAAGGCCGGCACGGTGCCGGTTAAGCGTATCAGTTTTAACGAGATAACCCCGGTGGCGATTAGGGACGCGGTGGCAAACCCCTCGGTTATAGACGAGGCAAAGGTAAACGCCCAAAAGGCGCGGCGGGTTCTGGACAGGCTGGTGGGCTACAACCTTTCGCCGCTTCTGTGGAAAAAGGTAAAGAACGGCCTTTCCGCGGGAAGGGTGCAGTCGGTGGCGCTGCGCCTGATCTGCGAGCGGGAAAAGGAAGCGGAGTCTTTTATCCCCGAGGAATACTGGACCCTGGACGCCGACTTTAAAATGGGCAGGCATTTGTTCACCGCGCAGCTTGTATCCTGGCAGGACGCCAAGCCCGAGCTTAAAACCGAAGCGGATGTAAATAGAATCAGGGATCTGGTTAAGGACAGCGATTGCGTGGTGGCCGATGTCCGGGAGACGGAAAGATCCATAAAGCCCAAGCCCCCGTTTACCACTTCGCAGCTCCAGCAGACCGCGGCCAACCGCCTTGGTTTTACCAGCAGGAAAACTATGCAGGTCGCCCAGCAGCTTTACGAAGGGGTGAATATCGGTTCGTCCCGGGTAGGGCTTATTACCTATATGCGCACCGATTCCGTTCGGGTTTCACAGCTTGCCCTGGACGAGGTCCGCGCCTGGATAAAGGAAAATTATCCCCAAGAGCTTCCTGAAAAGCAGGTGGAGTACTCGGTGGGGAAGAAGGCGCAGGACGCGCACGAGGCGATACGGCCTACGTATACAGGCAACACGCCGAATGACATCAAGGATTCCCTTACCAGGGACCAGCTGAAACTCTACACGATTATCTGGGAACGCTTTGTGTCGAGCCAGATGAATCCCGCGAAAACAAAAACAGTAAGCGCGGATATCAGGGCGGGGGAGGGGATTTTCCGCGTTTCCGGGACCAAAGTTATCGAAAAGGGATTCTACAGGGCGATAAAGCTCCTCTCTTCCAAGGATGATAAAGGCGGGACCTATCCGGAACTCAAGGCCGGCGATAAACTGAAAATGGAATCGTTTTACAGCGAGCAGCATTTTACGCAGGGGCCTTCCCGGTACACCGACGCTTCTATTGTCAAAACTTTGGAGGAAAAGGGCATAGGCCGCCCCTCAACCTACGCCCCCATTATTTCGGTCCTCCTTGACCGCTACTATGTAACCCGGTCAAACCGCCAGCTTGTGCCTACGGTTCTGGGCAAGATGATATCGGATATGCTGGTCGAATATTTTCCCCATGTTGTGAACGCGGCGTTTACCGCGTCCATGGAGGACAAGCTTGACGAGGTCGAGGAAAGCCAGATCCTCTGGCCCGATATGATCCGGGAATTTTACGATCCTTTTAAAAGCCGTGTCGACGAGGTGGGAAAATCCCTGGAATCGTTTAAAGGCACTCTGGACGAAAAGACGGACTATGTATGCGAGAAGTGCGGCAAGCCCATGATGAAGAAGCTGGGCCGTTTCGGTTTTTTCCTTGCCTGTTCGGGATTCCCCGAATGCCGGAACACCAAATCCATCCCCCTGGCCAAATGCCCGAAATGCGGGGGCGATGTAGTGGCCCGGAAAACCAAGGGAAGGGGGAAGGAATTCTACGGCTGCACCAATTATCCAGAATGTGATTTTATCAGCCATTTCAAGCCCACCAGCCTCTCCTGCCCCAAGTGCGGGCAGTTCCTGGTGGAAAAATTCGACAAGAAAACCGGCAGCCACAAGGCCTGCATAAACCCGGATTGCGATTACCTGCATTCCGAAGACGGGGAGGAAGGGCTAAGCGCCGCGCAGGGCGTTCTTGCCGAGAGCGAAGATGGGGAATAAAAAAGATCCCGCCGCCCTGTCCCGGGACAGGCTTTCCGCGGCCGGGGCGCCTGAAAAACAGAAAATCCCCCTGCCCCAGGATATGGAAACCTATCTCTCCTATCTCCGGTCCGTACGGGGCATGTCCGAGCGCACCTTGCAGGCATACCGGAACGATCTTGCCGCGTTTACGGTTTACTGTTTTAACTACGGGGTGGACCCCGTGACTGCGGGAACGTCGGAAATACGCATGTTTATCGGGGAGATGAGCGCACAGGGCATGGCGTCGGTAAGCGTGAACCGGAGCCTTTCCTCGATACGGGGGCTTTACCGCTGGTTCTGCCGGAACAATATCCGCGACGACAATCCTTCGTCGCAGTTGCGTAACCTGAAAGTCCCCCGGAATCTCCCGGTGTTTCTCTGGGAGGACGAAATGGCCGAATTCGCCGAACTTCCCGAGACAGCGGGGATACTGTGGCCCGACCGGGACAAGGCGCTCATCCACCTGATGTACTCCGGGGGGCTGCGTATCTCGGAAACTGTTTCCCTGACCCTGCCTGTTCTGGACCGGGATCTCCTGGGGGCAAGGGTAATCGGCAAGGGGAACAAAGAGCGGCATGTGTTTTTTTCAGGCGAAGGGCGCGAGGCCCTTCTTGCCTGGCTTCCCTGCCGGAAAAACGGCATTATTGCGGAGCGCCCGACGGAAAGGCTTTTTATCAGCCGCAGGGGGGCCCCCCTTTCGGTTTCCGGCATCAGGTTTATTATCGGCAAATACGCCGGGATATCCTCCACTGTCAAGAACGTACACCCGCACGCGCTCCGCCACAGTTTTGCTACTCATCTTGTAAATTATGGCTGCGATGTCCGGGTAGTGCAGGAACTTTTGGGTCACGCCAGCCTTTCTACCACCCAGCGTTATACCCATGTGGATATCGAGGGCCTGAAGCGGGTGTACGCTGAGGCCCATCCCCACGGCGACCGGAAGAATACGACAAAATGAAGGACAGAAAAATGAAACAAAACAGGAAATTCCGTTCTACAACAGTACTGGCCGTCAGAAAAGACGGAAAAGTTGCCCTGGCCGGGGACGGGCAGGTAACTTTCGGCGAGACGGTGATGAAGAGCAATGCCCGCAAAGTGCGCCGGCTTTTGGACGGCAAGGTACTCTGCGGTTTTGCCGGGGCCACTGCCGACGCTTTTACCCTGTTTGACCGTTTTGAGGAAAAGCTCAAAGAATATTCAGGGGACCTTACCCGGGCCGCGGTGGAGCTTGCGCAGGCGTGGCGTACCGACCGGAACCTCCGCCGCCTTGAGGCCATGCTGCTCGTCGCGGACAAGGCCAAAACCCTGCTTATAAGCGGGACCGGGGATGTAGTGGAACCGGCCGCCGATGCCCTGGCCATAGGGTCCGGCGGGAATTACGCGTATGCCGCCGCATTGGCGTATCTGGACAGCGGTAATTTTACCGCGCAGGAAATAGCGGAAAAGAGCCTCAGGATTGCGGGGGATATTTGTATTTATACTAACGGAAACATAACGGTGGAGGTACTGGAATGACGGGCGACAGAAAAACTACGAACAGGAACGCGGACGAGCTGTCTCCCCGGGAAATCGTCGCGGAACTGGACAAGTACATAGTGGGCCAGAAGAAGGCCAAGCGGGCGGTGGCGGTGGCCCTGCGGAACCGCACCCGGCGGCTCAAGCTGGACCCGGAAGTACGGGAAGACATAGCCCCCAAGAATATCCTTATGATCGGCCCCACCGGCGTGGGAAAAACCGAGATAGCCCGGCGCCTGGCGAAGCTCGCCGGGTCTCCTTTTATCAAGGTGGAGGCTACCAAGTACACCGAGGTCGGCTATGTGGGCCGCGATGTGGAGTCCATGATCCGGGACCTCATGGCCGCCGGGGTGCAGATGGTAAAACAGGAAATGCAGGAAGCCGTTACCGCCGAGGCGGAAAGGCGGGCCGAGGAAGTGCTGCTGGATATGCTTTTGCCCGGAAAAAAGAAAAAGGCCCCGGGCCCCGCTTCCCCGATGATACGGCCCATGGGTACTTTTTCCCTTAACCCCGGCGATTCAGGCGGCGGCCCTTCCCTTATCGGGACCGCTATCCAGGTGGGGATACCCATAGGGCGCGGCCAGGAAGGCGCGGAGGTGGCCGTACCGGCGGAACCCGAAGAGCCTATCGGGGCGGACGCCGCCGAAGCCGGCCCCGCCGATTCTACCAGGGAAAAATTCCGGGCCATGCTGCGGGAAGGCAGGCTTGAGAACCGCAGCGTGGAGATCATGGTGAATCAGAATCCCCAGTTCCCCGCTTTCGGGACTTTGGGCGGCGGCATGGAGGAAATCGAATCGAACCTTTCGGTAATTATGGGCGCCATGGGCGGAGGCAAAAAGAAAAAGGTAGTTACCGTCAAGCGGGCAAAGGAAATACTTATTGCCGAAGAATCGGAAAAACTTATAGACCGCGACCGGATGACCGACGAGGCCCGGCAGCGGGTGGAGGAGATGGGCATCGTCTTTATCGACGAAATCGACAAGATCGCCGTAAAGGGCGACCGGGGCGGCGGCCACGATGTTTCCAGGGAAGGCGTGCAGCGGGACATACTCCCCATTGTCGAAGGGGCCACGGTGAATACCAAGTGGGGGCCGGTGAATACGGACCATATCCTCTTTATCGCCGCGGGGGCGTTTAACATCAGCAAGCCTTCGGATCTGATCCCGGAGCTTCAGGGCCGTTTCCCGCTCAGGGTGGAACTTGATTCGCTGGGCAAGGACGAGTTCCTCCGCATACTGACCGAGCCGAAGAATGCGCTGACCAAACAGTACCGGGACCTCCTGGGTACCGAGGGCGTGGAAATTGAATTCCAGGACGACGCGGTTGACCGCCTTGCCGCCCTGGCGGCGGAGGTCAATTCCAGGCTTGAGAATATCGGGGCCAGGCGGCTCCACACGATCATGGAGGCGCTTCTTGAGGAGCTTTCCTTTGAAGCGCCGGATATAGCGCCGGCAAATGTGCCGATCACCGAGGCGTATGTCAACGAGCGCCTTGCCGATCTGGCAACCGATCAGGATTTGGGGAGGTACATATTGTAGCGGAATTTACCGGCGGGGGGGTAGCGGAAGACTTGCTCCGGGCCGCAGGCCCTTGCCTGTTTTTCAGGGGATTTTGCGGCAAACCGCAAAGCGGTTTGATTTTGCGAAATTCCGCGGAGAGGCGGGGCAAGGCTGGAGCGCAGGGGGGCCGGACGGCGGCCTGTTCATTTCGCGCCCGCCTCCCGGTAACAGGCCCCCCGCTAACCGTAAAAAGGCTAAAGGTAAAGCGCGGTTTTGAAAATGCCGATGATCCAAAAGGAGGGTTAGATTTTGACCGTTAATAGTTTTCAAAAAACCATTGATTTGCTCCACAGGGGGATGGACGCGAGCCTGGTAAGGCGGGATGTTATCGCCAATAATCTTTCCAACGCGGGCGTGCCTAACTTTAAAAGGTCCGAGGTGAACTTCGAGTCCGAGCTGAAAAAGGCCCTGGAAACCGAAAAGCTCAGGCCGGCCCTGGAGCTGAAACTTACCGATCCCCGGCATATCCCCAACTGGAGGGAGCGTGACTACCGGGAGGTAAAGCCCCGGCGCGTTCTGGACTATATCAGCAGTTCCCGGAACAACGGGAACAATGTTGACGCCGAGCAGGAATTTATGCTGGCACTGGAAAACCAGATGATGTACACGCTGCTTTCGCAGTCGGCGGCCTTTGAATTCGGCCAGATATCTTCCGCGTTAAGATAGGATAGGAGGAGAGTATGGGGCTTTTCAGTTCGATTAATATTGCGGCGACCGGGATGAGCGCGGAAAGGCAGCGCACCGATGTTATCGCCGACAATATCGCCAACGCCTCTACCACCCGCACATCCGAGGGCGGGCCTTTCCGCAGGAGCCGGGTGATCATGAGGCCCCGCGTCGAGGAACCTTACTGGCGTTCGCCTTTCCTGCCGGAAATGCTGGACAACGGCGCGGGCAAGGGGGTGCGGGTCGCGGAGGTGCAGAAAGACTACGCCGCGGAACTCCGGCTGGTCTACGATCCTACCCATCCCGACGCCATTAAAACAGGCCCGAGGACGGGTTATGTGGAGATGCCCAATGTGGACATTGTGACGGAAATGACCGACATGATCGCCGCGTCCCGCGCCTATGAAGCCAACGCGTCCATTATCGAGGGATCGAAGGCCATGTTCCTGAAAGCCCTGGATATTGGGGCGCGGTAGTCCGAATCTAAGGCTGCTTTTCCAAAACCGAAGTTTTGGGAAAGCCCTGGCATAAACGGAATAAGAATTATTATGGGGGGGAAGGAATGACAATTTACAGGCCGGAACTGGTTCACGGCGACAAGGTACCGATGAAAGTTACCCATCCCCGGCACATGGTGCCGGTAAAGGGGGAATTTTCCATAGGGGGGAAGACGGTGAACGGCCGGGGCGCGCTTGCCGCGGAACTGGGCGATAAAATCGGCGCCGAGGCGGTCCTGCGGGCCGGGACTTTCGAGGACGCCATGCTCCGGGCGGTCGACAAGGTAAGCGCGACGGAGAATTTCGCGGCCGCGCTTGCCCAAAAGGCGATTGTTGATCCTGATTCGATAGACCCGCACGATCTGACCATCGCCCAGGCGGAGGCGCAGATGTCGTTAAACATAACCCGCACTATCCTTAACCGGATCGTGCAGGGCTGGAGAGATTTGATAAATACACGGTAATTTTTTTTAGAATAGAATAGCATAACAGGAACTTGCAAAGCTAATTCCTAACGGGAGGGGAACATGCCGGCATTTTTAAGAAAACTAATTGCGCAAATTTTGGCTCTCTGGGGGAAGTGGACCCTTGTCCAAAAGGCCGTCCTTATAGGCATTACCGCCGCCGCTGTCGGCGGTATCGTGTTGCTCGTTACCATGTCGTCCAAACCCAGTATGGTGGCGGTTATCGACCGCCCCATACGGGACGATGTGGAGCTTGACCGTATTGTCACCCGGATAAACGAGGAGGGGATCAGGGCGACGGTGAGCCCGGCGGGGATTGTAATGGTTCCCGACGAAACCGCCGCCAGGCGCGTGCGCGCCGTCCTGATACGGGAGGATCTTATTCCCACGGGGACCGATCCCTGGCAGATCTTCGACCAGGACCGGTGGACCATCACCGATTTTGAGCGGAACGTAAACCTCCGCCGGGCCATAACGCAGATGGTGCGCGATCACATAAAAGCCCTGGACGATGTGGACGACGCCGATGTTACGATTGTCCAGCCCGAAAGGGAACTTTTCGCCCAGGACCAGGACCCGGTTACCGCGAGCGTCATTATTACCCCCAAGCCGGGCAGCGATATTACCCAGAACCGCAAGAAAATAGAAGGCGTCCAGAAGATCCTCAAATTCGCGGTCCAGGGGCTGCAGGACGGGAATATTATAATCGCCGACCAAAACGGAAACCAGCTGAACGACTTTGAGGGCATGGCCGCGCTCGACCGGCTTACCCTTATCGAGCGGGAGGCCAAGATCGTCCAGGCCCTGGAAACCAAATACCGGGCGCAGATACTTAAATCTTTGCAGGAAACTTTTACCGCGGACCGGGTGCGGGACCTTAATATCAAGATCGATATGGATATGTCGAAGAAAGAAGTCAACACCGACGAATACTTCCCCGTCACGAGGAAGCCCAGGACCCCGGGGCTTGCCTATGACGATTCGGAGCTTCTCAATTCCGTCACTATTTCCGAATCCACTTCCAGCACGGCCTGGAAGGGGACCGGTTTCAATCCCGAAGGCCCTCCGGGGGTGGAAGGCCAGACAACGCCCGCCTTCCGGGATATGTCCAATCTTTACGGCGAAGTTACCCAGCAGACCAAAACCCACAACGAGGTGATCAACAACCGGAAAATACAGGAAGAGCGCAGCCCCACTATAGACCGGGTAACTGTTTCTGTAAACATCGACGGCACCTGGAAGTGGAAGTACGATGAGAAGCGCAGCCCGGCGATCACGCCCGAGAACACCATCGAGCGCGAGTACACCCCGGTCCCTGCGGAGGCTTTGGCCGGGGCGCGGTCCATCATCGAAAAGGCCGTGGGCTACAAGAACGACTGGGGGGAGACGGTGACCGTGACGAATATCCAGGTTGACCGGACCGCCCAGTTCGCCTCTGAAGACGCCGCCTACTTCCGCAAGCAGCAGACACAGCTTATAATACTGATAGTTCTCATCGGGTTTGTATTGCTTGCCGCGGGTTTTATCGCGTTCCGCATTATTTCCCGGGAACTGGAAAGGCGGCGCAGGCTGCGCGAGGAAGAGATTTCCCGGCAGCAGCAGGCCCTGCGGGAGAGCGCGCTTCTGGAATCCGAGAACGAAGGGGTGGAGGTTTCCATGTCCGTGGAAGAGAAGCGGCGCATGGAGCTTCAGGAGAACGCGATCAATATGGCAAAGGAACACCCCGGCGATGTGGCCCAGCTTATCAGAACCTGGCTGATGGAGGAATAAAACATGGCTCAGGCAAGCGCCGCGGCTCCGGGCGGCAAAAAAAAAGGAATCAAAGAATTTACCGGCCGCCAGAAGGCCGCCATATTTCTGGTCAGTATCGGATCGGATATTTCCGCGGAAATATTCAAGTTCCTGCGCGAGGACGAGATAGAGACCCTTACCTTTGAAATAGCCAGGCTTGAAACCATAGAGCCGGATCAGAAAGACGCGGTCCTTGCCGAATTCCAGGAACTGATGATGGCCAACCAGTTCATCTCTATGGGCGGCATCGACTATGCCCGGGAACTGCTGGAAAAATCCCTGGGAAGCCAGAAAGCAATCGACATTATCAACCGCCTGACTTCAAGCCTCCAGGTAAGGCCCTTTGATTTTATCCGGAGGACGGACCCCGCGCATCTGCTCAACTTTATCCAGCAGGAGCACCCCCAGACCATAGCCCTGATCCTGGCGTACCTTGAACCGAACAAGGCTTCCGTTATCCTGCAAAACCTGCCCCACGAGGTGCAGTCCGATGTGGCCCGCAGAATCGCCACTATGGACCGTACCAGCCCGGAAGTCCTGCGCGAAGTGGAGCGGGTACTGGAAAAGAAACTTTCCACCCTGTCCAGCGAGGACTACACCGCGGCCGGCGGCGTGGAAAGTATCGTGGAGATACTTAACATGGTTGACCGCTCTTCCGAAAAGCAGATTATCGAAGCCCTGGAAGACGAGGACCCCGAGCTTGCCGAAGAGATCAAAAAGCGGATGTTCGTGTTCGAGGATATCGTTATGCTTGACGACAAGGCCATCCAGAAAGTTATGCGCGAAGTGGACTCCCAGGAACTGGCCAAGGCTTTAAAGTCGGTGGATACCGAAGTACAGGACAAGATCTTCCGGAATATGAGCAAGCGCGCCGCGAATATGCTGAAGGAAGATATGGAATACATGGGCCCGGTACGATTAAAGGATGTGGAAGAGGCCCAGCAGAAAATCGTTTCCATTATCCGGCATCTGGAAGACAGGGGCGAAATAGTTGTCGCGCGCGCCGGCGAGGATGAATTGGTTGTATAGGGGCTAAAGGCCCTTGCGCGGCCGTTTTCGGGTGTTTTTTATAGGGGATGAGGTTCTATGGCAAAAGCGGTATTCAGGCCGGGCGAGCTTACGCAGCTAAACGAAAAGGTATTACTCCAGTCGCCGGAAAACTTTGAACTCGCGCACCTCTTTCCCCCTTCCGGCGCTGAATCCCAGGACGATCGCCTCAGTGAGGAGGAAGTGTATACCGGGCCCACTGTAGAGGATATACGCCGGGAAGCGGAAGATTTCAGGGTTCATTGGGAAATAGAAAAAGAGACGATGATCTCCGCGTCCAGGGCCGAAGCCGGGCGCATAGTCAGGGAGGCCGGCGAAAAAGCCGCCCGCGAGCTTGCCCGGAAAACCGCCGAAGGGGATGAAAAAAAACGCCTGGCCGAAGAAGACGCCGCGCTTATCACCGCCGAAGCGGAAAAAAAAGCGTCGGAGATAGAGGCGGATGCCCTGGCGGAATTCGAGCGGAAGCGTCAGGAAGCTGAAAACGCGGGCAGGGAAGCCGGCCGCGAGGAAGGCTACGCGGAAGGGAAAGCCGAAGTGGACCGGCTCATAGAGCGCGTCCAGGCGATCCTTGAACGCGCCCAGAATTTGCGTTCGGAGATACTCGCGGACACCGAGCAGCAGATTATCGATCTCGCGCTGCTGATCTCCAGAAAAGTGATCAAGACTATCTCCGAAAGCCAGAAGACCGTGGTGCTCCAGAATATCGCGCAGGCCCTGAAGAAGGTCAGGGCAAGAGGCACTATTCTGATCCGGGTGAATATTGCCGATCTTAAGCTTACAACCGAACACAGTAAAACTTTTATCCAGATGATGGAAGGCGCCAAGGACGTGCAGATAGTGGAAGATTCCTCGGTTGATCCCGGCGGCTGTATTATCGAAACGGACTTTGGCGAAGTCGACGCCCGCATTTCAAGCCAGCTCGCGGAACTTGAGGCGAAGATACTGGAACTGTCGCCCATAAAGGGGAAGCCGAAACCCGCTTCGCCTCCCGCGCCCCCTTCATCCGGGGGGAACTAGATGAACGCCCAGGCTGTTCTTGATCCCGGCGCGGGCATCCTGCAAAAGTATCTGGATACCGCGGAAAGCGCCGATGTCATAAAATGCGTAGGCAGGATAAACCGGGTCCAGGGGCTTCTTATTGAAAGCCGGGGGCCCCAGGCTATTATCGGGGAGTTGTGCCGCATAGAAGTTTCGGGCGGCAGCCGCGTCATAACCGCCGAGGTTGCGGGCCTGCGGAACGAGACCGTGCAGCTTATGGCATACGAAGAAACCACCGGGATAGAGGCGGGCGACCGGGTTGTCGCCACGGGAAGCCTTTTGGAAGTGCCGGTGTCGCGGGAACTTCTGGGCCGGGTCCTCGACTGCCGGGGCCGCCCCGCCGACGGGAAGGGCGACATCGCGGCCCGCCTGAAATACCCCGCCCTGGCGTCCGCCCCCGATCCTCTGACCCGCAGGCCCATCCGTGACAGAATCAGTACCGGGGTGCGGGCTATTGACGGGCTTTTGACTGCGGGCAGGGGGCAGCGGCTCGGTATCTTTGCCGGTTCGGGCGTGGGAAAATCAACGCTTCTTGGCATGATAGCCCGCAACACCAATGCCGATGTAAATGTCATCGCCCTTATCGGGGAGCGGGGGCGGGAGGTGAACGAGTTTATCGAAAGCGATCTGGGGCCGGAAGGCCTTGCGCGGTCGGTAGTTATCGCGGTCCCCGGCAACGCGCCGCCCCTGGCCCGTCTGCGGGGCGCCTATGCCGCCACGGCCGTGGCCGAGTACTTCCGGGATCAGGGCGCGGACGTGATGTTCCTCTTCGATTCGGTGACCCGCTTTGCCCGGGCCCAGCGGGAAATTGGCCTTGCCTCAGGCGAGCCGGCGGCTACCCGCGGTTATACGCCCAGTGTTTTTGACAGTATGCCGAAACTCCTGGAACGCTGCGGTACTTCCGCCAGGGGCACCATCACCGGGTTTTACACGATTCTTGTTGACGGGGACGATCTGGACGAGCCTGTCTCGGACACGGTACGGGGAATCCTCGACGGCCATATCGTCCTTTCCCGGAACCTGGCCTCCAGGAATCACTACCCGGCGATTGACGTGCTGGGGAGTATTTCCCGGCTTATGCCGAAAGTGACCGGGAGCGTCACCAGGAAAGCCGCCGGTTATATACGCCGCCTTATGGCCGACTATGCCGGCGCGGAGGACCTTATCAATGTGGGGGCGTATGCGCCGGGTTCCAACCCTGCCATTGACGACGCCATTGCCAGGCGCCAGGCAATTGAAGATTTTCTTGTGCAGGATGTCGGCGATCCGTCGGCCATGGGCGACACCCTGAAGCGCCTGGGTGAAATTGCCGGCATGGAGATTCCCGTCGGGGAGACAGGCGCGTACATGGCATGAAACGCTTCCGTTTTAATTTACAGAAGATCCTGGATCTGCGGGCGGGCCGGGAACAGGACGCCAAAATCGAACTCGGCCGGGCGGTGGGCCGGCTCGCGGAACTGACGGGCCGCCTTAAAGCCCTGGCGGAGGATCGATCCCGGGCCGCGGCGGGCCGTTTCGCGCGATCCAATTCCGCGGAAGACATGCGCGCCTATGAACTCTACATTACCCGCCTTGATTCTCAAAAAGAAGAACTGCTGGAAGAAGCCGCCGCCGCCGAACTTGCTGTAAACGAAAAACGCGAAGCCTACCTTGCGGCTTCCCGTGACAGGAAAATCCTGGACAAGCTCAGGGAAAAACGCTTTGGGGAATACCGCAAACTGGCCCTGAGGGAAGAGGTTAAACTTACCGACGACGCGGCCTCCTCCCGCCCCGCGGGTCTATAGCCGGTATTTTTCTGTTTGCCCCGGACACCGCGGGCAGGATGAATTGCCCCGCAAGGCGCCGCGTTTCAGTTGAACGGCGTTTTGGTTTTTTACGAAAAAATATACTTGATTCTTTTAGCTATTTAAGTTATCCTCTTGTTACAGTAATATAGAAGGTTATACAAGGAGCTGTTTTGCAGGAATCCGTGTAACCATTCGGCCGGGGATTGCCGTTGCATACAGGGATGGGGCGTCTCTTTGTTATGAATCTCCCGGCGGCGGATACCTTCCGGGAATGATTACACTTGCACAATTATTTAGCTTCCCGGTTTTGTTCCTGTTAGGATGCGTATGAAACTGTCAGTCAAGGTATCGCTGTGGATAGGCCTTCTGGTGCTTTTTATTGTTATCTGTATCGGCGTGGCTACAGTAATGGTGGCAAGGCGCATTGTGGAAAATGTGGCCAGAAAATCCCTCCAGAACCAGTCGGAGATAGCCGCTTTGCTTATCCGTGACGGGATTATCAAATCGGAGCTTGATGTCCTCTACGAGATCGCGAACCGGGACAGCGCCCGGTCCATGGACTGGGACACCCAGCGGGAAAGCCTTTTACCGGATATAGACCGGCTCGGATATTTGGATTTCGGTATAGTCGGGCCGGACGGCGTGGCCCATTATATAACGGACGGGAGTACGTCGAATCTGGCGGACAGGGATTATATAATAAAGGCCCTGGCCGGGGAAAGGGCGGTCTCGGATGTAATCATAAGCCGGGTAATCGGGAAGCCGGTACTCATGTTCGCGGTCCCCATCATGGCGGACGGGAACGCGGCGGGCGCCCTGATAGGCAGAAAAGACGGCGCGGTACTGGGCGAAATGACCGCCCGGATCGGTTTTGGACAGACAGGCTATCTCTACATGGTGAACAAAGCCGGAACCGTTGTCTGCCACCCGGATTCCTCTCTGGTATATAACCAGTTTAATCCGGTAGAAGAAGCCCGGAACGATCCCTCCCTGTCGTCTTTCGCGGAATTTATCGCCATGATTACCCCTGACGGGGAAGGTTTTGCCGACTATGACTACCAGGGGAAACTGTACATAGGCGCGGTCACCCCGGTAGCGGGTACCGACTGGATCCTTGTCGGCTCGGTCGAGCGGGAAGAGTTTTTCGCGGATATTATCCACATAGTGCTGTATACGGTATTTATCGGCGCCGGGGCGCTGGTACTGGCGGTAATCCTGGTATTCATCATGGTAAGCCTTGTTATTATCAATCCTATGAGGCTTATTATGAGCGAGGCGGACGCCCTGGCGAACAACAAATTCGATATTGAAATATCAGCCGGCTCCAATGACGAAATCGGGGACGTGCAGAAGGCCCTGGCGGTTATCCGCGAAAGCCTTAGAAAGACGCTTGCCGAGATCAACAACAAACACCTGGGGCAGATCAATATCAGCAATAATCTGCATAACTCCATAAAGGATTCTTCCGATAACATCGATGTTATCAATCGGAATATGGGGACCGTTCAGGCGCAGGCCGGTTCCCAGGTAGATTCGGTCAGCCGCACCGCCGAATCGGTCGAGGACATTATACGGCATATCGGCTCCCTGGAAGACGTGGTAAAAGTCCAGGGGGATAATATCGCCCGGTCGTCTGAATCCATAGAACAGATGGTCAATGATATCGATTCGGTACGGAATGTGGTAAAGAAAGCCAGCGACACTACCGGGGAGCTTTCCAAAAGTTCCGACGCGGGGCGGAAGATGCTGAACAGCCTCAGCGCCGAGCTTGCCCGAATCGCGGAACAGTCGGCTTTTCTGGAGGAGGCCAATGCGGCCCTGGTCAATATCGCCGCCCAGACCAATATTCTCGCGATGAACGCCGCCATTGAAGCCGCCCATGCGGGGGAGGCCGGCAGGGGTTTCGCGGTAGTTTCCGGCGAAGTGCGCAGTCTCGCCGAATCCTCGAACAAGGAATCCTCCTCGATTTCCCAGGAAATAAAAAATATGCGCGACGGCATTGACCGGATCAGGAAGATGTCCGCGGAAACGGTAGATACCATGGGGAATATGTTTACCGCCGTCAAAGATATGCAGTCTTCGTTCAATACGGTTGACGGCGCGGTAGAAGCCCAGGCTTCAAACGGGGAGCGCATTCTGAAAGCCCTGGACTCCCTGCGGTCAACCACGGAACAGGTACGCGCCGGTTCGGAAAATATCAGGAAGGCTTCGGGCGCTATCCACAGTACGGTGGAAGATCTGAAGAGTATTTCCAGGGATGTCAACGACAGCGTTGTCGGCGTGCAAAGGGCAAGCAAGGATATTTCCGTGTCATTGGAAATAGCCCGGAAAATTGCCGAAGCCCATTATCTGGTACCGCCGGATGACGTGGCAAGCTGAAAAATAATAACGGAGGGAATTTTGTTTTTTACGAAGAAAAAGAAAGAGGCCGGCGCGGCCTTTGATGCGGAGACTCCCAGGGCGCCCCGTTACACCAGCCTGGCGATGGTAAGTATCAACGGGTTTGAAGGCCAGGCCGTGCTGCGGAACGTCAGCATAGGCGGTTTCTGCATGGAAAGCAAAACTTTTGCCGATATGGACGTTTCGGCCGTTTATACCATACGCATAGATCCCGAGACATCGGCGGGTATAAGCCGGTTTGAACTGACCGTCGAGCTCCGCTGGATTCTGAGCTCGCCTGAAAAATTTTCCGTAGGGTTTAAGACTGTCCGCGGGAGCAACCGTTTGTTTGAACAGTACGTGGGCTTTTTAAAGGAACAGCACCGGCGGCAGGCAAGCTGAGGGGCCGCCGCCCGGCAAAATTAACGGAAAACCGCGCGGAAGAAAAGGCGCGCCGAATCTATAAGCCTCTTGAAAAAGCCGCCCTGTTCTACGTTCCCCGTTGTGATAACCGGCACGCGCCTGAGTTCGCCGAGGCTGTCCGAAAAGACCAGCGCCCCGACCCTGCTCCCCCGGGGAAGCGGCGCGCTGAGGGGATCGGCGTATTCCCCTGTCCAGCGCAGATCTTCGCCCCTGTCCGCGCGGGTAGTAAAATTCAGGCTTTCACCCGGCGCGCAGCCGACATAGTTGGTTTTGCCCTTCCAGACGCGCAGCGGCTCCATTTCGGGGAGGGCGGGGCGCAGGGTCCTGAAATTGGCAAAACCCCAGTTCAGGAGTTCCCTTCCGTCCTCATCCCGTACCCGTTCCCCCCGGTAGCTTGCCGGCGCGCCCAGAATTACCGCGATAAGCCTTGTCCCCCTCCGCGCGGCGGTAAGGGCGATATTATAGCCCGCCTCGTCTATGTACCCGGTTTTAAGGCCGTCGGCGCCCTCCACGGCGTTTGTGTTTTTCCGGCCGTCAGGAAGAAAGATGTCGAGGAGCCTGTTGTGGTTCCTCTGGACAATGGTTCCGGGGTTGGCCCGGTACGCTACGGCGACATTTTCGGCCTTGGGGTAGGCAAATTCCGGCGCCGAATGGAATTCCGCGAGAGTCTCCGGATGCATCCTGATATATTCGCGGCAGAACAGCGCGAACTCCCTGGCGGTAGTAAAGTTGTATTCGGATATTCCGGAAGGTTCCACAAATTGTGTTTTCTCAAGGCCCAGCGCGCGGGCTTCCGCGTTCATTTTCCCGACAAAGGCTTCCACCGACGGGGCGAAGCGCAGGGCTGTCGCGACCGCCGCGTCGTTTCCCGAGGGGACGGCAAGCCCCATGATAAGCTCCCTTATGGTAACCCGCTGCCCCGCGGCGAGGAACATCAGGCTGGAGCGCGGCGGCTGGTTTACGGCCCAGCTTTGCCGGGGGAGTTCGACTGTTTCATCAAGCGAGGCGTTTTCCGCCGCCGCCTCCTTTAAGGCCACATGGATGGTCATGAGTTTTGCAAGGGAGGCGGGCGGTATTGGCTCGTCCGGGTTTTTCGCGTAAAGCAGCGCGCCGGTCTCCGCGTCGATAAGCGCCGCCGCCCTGGAGCCAAGGGCAGGCGCGTTTTCCGCCGCGGCGGCGATTATGTCCCCGGCGGCGGCCTGTTCCTGGGCGGGGAGGCCGGGCAGGGAAAAGAAGATGAAAAGTGCGAGGGCAAACAGCGCCACTGTTAAAAATCCGCTTGGCCGGCCGCCCGCGGGAAGGGAATAACATCGCGGATATTGGCCATGCCGGTAATGTACTGGATAAGGCGCTCGAAACCCAGGCCGAATCCCGAGTGGGGGACCGTGCCGAAACGGCGGAGATCGAGGTACCATCTGTAGTCCGCGCAGTTCATGCCGAGTTCTTTCATCCGGCTTTCAAGGCGGCCGAGGTTTTCCTCCCGTTCGGACCCGCCGATAATTTCCCCCAGCCGGGGGACCAGCACGTCCATGGCGCGGACGGTTTTGCCGTCGTTGTTTTGCTTCATGTAGAACGCTTTGATCTCGGCCGGATAGTCGGTAACGATCACCGGGCCTTTCGCGGCAATTCCGGTAAGGTACTTTTCGTGCTCGCTCTGGAGATCGCAGCCCCAGTAGGGTTTAAATTCAAACGATATTCCCGAATCCTCCGCCTTTTCAAGTTCCTTTATCGCGTCGGTATAGGAGATCCTTGAAAAATGGGATTCTACTACCTGCCGCAGTGTTTCTATTATGCCCTTTTGTATCCGGGTATCGAAGAATTCAAGTTCCGCCCCGCATTCGTTCAAGGCCTTTTCGAAAATATATTTAAGGAAGTCCTCCGCCAGATCCATGTTGCCTTCAAGGCGCGTAAAAGCCGTTTCAGGCTCTATCATCCAGAATTCCGCAAGGTGGCGGGTAGTGTTTGAATTTTCGGCGCGGAAAGTCGGGCCGAAGGTGTAAACCCGTGAAAGGGCGGTAGCGTAGGTTTCCGCCTCGAGCTGCCCGGAAACGGTAAGCCCTGTCTTCCTGCCGAAGAAATCCCCGGAGTAGTCGACTTCCTTGCCGGAACGCGCCAGGGCCGCTAAATCCAGCGTCGTTACCTGGAACATGGAACCCGCCCCCTCCGCGTCGCTTGCGGTAATGATGGGGGTGTGGATGTACTGGTAGCCCCTCTCCTGGAAAAATTCGTGGACCGCGAAGGCGATGCGGCTGCGTACCCTGGCAATAGCGCCGAATGTATTGGTTCTGGGCCTGAGGTGGGGAATTTCCCGCAAAAATTCCATGGAATGGCGCTTTTTTTGCAGCGGATAGGAGGGCCCTCCCGGCGCGTCTTCCGCCGCGTTTACAGTGCCGGGCGTTTCCCCTACAAGGACAACGGAAGAGGCGGCAACTTCCACCGGCTGGCCTGACGCCGGAGAAGGCACAAGCTTTCCCCGTACTTCCACAGACGCGCCTGTGCCGATCGCGGCGAGCGCCTTTAGGTTTTCCCCGCGCCCGCTGTCCGGGGAGGCCTCGAAGGCGCATTGGATACTGGCCATGCAGGAGCCGTCGTTCACTTCCAGGAAGGTGATATTTTTAAGGTCCCGTTTGGTCCGTACCCAGCCGCAGACCAAAACTTCCCGCGAATCAGGGGGAAAGCGTAAAATTTCTTTAATCAGGGGAGTCATGAAGTTAGTATAACTGAAAACAGGGGGAAATAAAAGCGGCCGCGTTGCCTTAAAATTAATCCGGCCGAAGAGTTTGCCGGCGTGGATTTCAACGATGAGCGGCTTGAGATACATCATACGCCCAAACACGGGAGCCGGCTGAACATGGCGGAAATAGAATTGAGCGTACTAGCCGCGCCCCTCCCGGAAAAAGCCCGCGAAACATTCCGGCAGCGGGGCGCTTATATCGATCCTCTCGCCCGCGATTACAAGGCGGGATGCGTGGAGCAGGAGCCGCTTTACCGCGCCTTGCTTCCGCAGCGCCCTGTTCAGCGCGAAGTCCCCGTATTTATCGTCCCCCAAAACAGGGCAGCCGATCTGTTGCAGATGGCGCCGTATCTGGTGCATGCGGCCGGTCCCCAGTTCCAGTTCCAGCGTTGAAAATTCCCCGCCTCCAGGGGAAAGGGGGCCGCCGTTCAGCCGGGCATAGCTTGTTTCGGCTGTTTTCCGCCTTCCCCGTATATCCAGATCCGTCCTGATAACGCCGGAATCGGGCGCGGGGCGGCCGGAGCAGACGGCGAGGTAGCACTTGAGTACCGCCCCCTTCCCGCTGTTTCCGGCACGGGCCCTCCCGGCCGCGAACAGGGCGGAAAATTTCG
>JAIRYB010000227.1 GCA_031267955.1 Spirochaetaceae bacterium
GTTACCGCCTCCTCCATCTGCACCCGGCCCGCGTTGGTTACCTGATCCACGGTAAAGCCCAGACTCCGCAGGGCGGCGGATATATCGTTAGCGTCGTTTACCGGGTTGCTGAGCCGGGTTTCTGCTGTGCCTGGACCGCCAACAGGGGGATAACCAGTAAGAACAGGATAAGCGGTAAGGATTTACGCGGAACCATAGACGCTCCTTTAGTAATAAATATAATATTATTTTATGACCATACCAAAGGATTTTCCGCCTGTAAAGGCGTTGTTTTGCGCGGCGCTGCTGTGCCTGGCCGCCACGCTCCCGGCCCAGACATTTCCCCGGGGCGCGGTCCTTGACCCGGCCCTGTACGACAGCTTGCCGCAGAAAGCGGTCCAGGTCTCGCGGGCCTACGAATCCCTGCCCCACGCGGCCTCCCTCAAGCAGTACGCGCCCGCTCCGGGGGACCAGGGCAGCTACGGCACCTGTACCGCCTGGTCAAGCGCCTACGCCGCCCGTACCATTCTGGAATCGGTCGCCCTGAACCGCCGGGACCGGCCGGCGAGTACCGCCGGCGTGTTCTCCCCGAATTTCGTGTACAAAAATATGTTTATCTTTAACGGCCAGCCCGACGACCCCGGCGGGCAACGGGGCGCGGCGGTTTCCTGGGCTCTCAACTTTATGCGGGACAAGGGGCCGGTTAAGATGCTGGACCGGGAAAAACGGTCGGACTTTAAGGCGATTCCCCTGTCCCTGTTCGCCAACAGCCGCTCCTACCCCATAGCCGGGTACGCCACGCTGTTCCGGTCGGATACCCAAAACCCGGAAGTCAAAATCCAGATGGTAAAGAAAAGCCTCGCCGAATCCAAACCGGTGGTTATCGCCATGAACTGCCCGGATTCATTTTTTACGGCCCACGACGCATGGCGGCCCCCGAAAAGCCCGGCGGTGAATCACGGCGGCCACGCGATGTGCGTTGTCGGCTATGACGACGGGCGGTACAATGGAGCCTTTGAGATTCAAAACAGTTGGGGGGAGAAGTGGGGGAACGGCGGTTACATCTGGATTCCCTACGATGTCTTTTCGGCCTTTACACGCGAGGCCTACGGCCTCAGCGAAAACCTGGGGAACTATCAGGCTGCGGTAACGTATGAGGGCTTTGCCAATGTTGAAGTGCGGGGCGGCCCTCCGATGGCGGTAGCCTTTCGGAACGGCTATTACGAGGCCCTATCGCCTTACCAATCCGGAACGCGGTTCCGCTATCTTTTGGGGAATCGGGAAGCGGCATATCTCTACGCCTTTGCTGCCGACGATTCAGGCGCGGCCCCAACCCAGATTTTCCCGTCGCCGGGAGCTAACGTCTCTCCCCTGCTGGACTATTCGGAAAACCTTATCGCCTTTCCGGGGGAATTCGACTGGATACAGCTTGACGACCGGACGGGAACCGACTATCTGGTAGTCCTGTACTCCAAGCGGGCGCTGAATATCGCGGCTATCCGGGACGCCTTTGCCCGCGAGCGGGGTTCCTTCCCCGACCGGGTGGCCCGCGCCGTGGGGCCGGACTACATCCCGCCGTCCCAGGCCGAATACGAATCCAACCGGCTTTCGTTTACCGCGGTTTCGGCAAACCCCGACGCGGTTTTCGGCCTGCTCCTGGCGATACCGCACCGGTAGCATCACACCCGGCGATAATACGCCGCCGGATACGCCCGAACTGGAGGGCGGAAATTCCCGCGCGTATCCCGGTGTTTCCCGATAGGCAGGCAAGGTTTGTTCAAACGCGTTTTCTGTACTAAGCTGATCAATGATGGCTTATTTCGCGCACGCGGACCTGGACGCGTTTTACGCATCGGTCGAACAGTTCGATCACCCCGAGTACCGGGGGAAACCTGTCATTGTAGGCGGGCTTCCCGGAGACCGGCGCAGCGTGGTATCCACCGCCTCTTACGAAGCCCGGCAGTACGGCGTCCATTCCGCCATGCCCATTGCCCAGGCGGTAAAGCTCTGCCCCCGGGGCGTATACCTGCGGGGCAATATGGGGCGCTACCGGGAAAAATCGCGCGAGATCATGGATATCTTTGCGGATTTTTCCCCGACAGTGCAGCAGCTTTCCATAGATGAGGCTTTCCTGGACATTACCGGGACGGAAGCCCTCTTTGGCCCTCCCCGGGAACTTGCCGAAAAACTCAAGTCCAAAGTTTTCCGGGATACCGGGCTTACTGTTTCCGTAGGGCTTGCCTCGAACAAGTACATCGCGAAGATTGCCTCGGGCATATCAAAACCGGACGGGCTTTACGTCATTGAACCCGGCTCGGAAGAAAAGTTCATGCGCGGCCTCCCGGCGGCCAAAATATGGGGCGCGGGAAGCAAGACCCAGGAACTGTTCAGAAAACACGGCCTTGCAAGCTGCGACGACATCTACCGGCTTTCCCCGGAGACGCTGCACTCGATCTTCGGCCAGGCTTTCGGCACTTTTTTGTACCGGGCCGTCCGCGGCGAAAGCGCCGAACTATTCGACGACGGCCGGGGCTCGCATTCCATGAGCGCCGAACGTACCTTTGAGTACGATTTGTACGACGACTTTGCCATTGAAACCGAACTGTTTAATATTTGCCAGACTGTCATGTGGCGGCTCCTTAACAGCCGCCTGCAAAGCCGCACAATTTCCGTTAAAATACGTTACGCCGATTTCTCCACCGAAATTGCCAGAGAAACTTTCGCCGAACCTGTCTGTACCCTCAACGTATTGTACGACCGCGTATCGGCCCTGTTCCGCCGGAAACACCGGAAGGGGAAAGGGGTCCGCTTGATCGGCGCGGGCCTTATGAATCTGGAAAATGTTTCCGCGCGCCAGGGGGAGCTGTTCAACGGGGAGGGCGAAAAAGAGCGGCGGCTGGAAGAGATGATCCTCGAGATCAACCGGAAGTATCCGGACGCCGCCCTCAGGCGCGGGCGTTCCCTGCTCGCGGACGAGTGATCCGGGCTGCCCGGCAAAGCCAGGGGCGAATCCGGCAGCCGGTCTATAATCTTACCCGGCCGCGAAAACTGCGGGAAAGGGTAAGCCTGTCCGCGTATTCAAGATCGCCGCCTACCGGAAGCCCCGATGCGAGGCGGGTAAGTTCCACATCAAGGCCTTTAAGCAATTTTTGTATATAAAGGGAAGTAGTGTCCCCTTCGACCGTAGGGTTCAGGGCGAGTATTATTTCTTTTATCCCGCCGCCCTTGATACGGGCCAGCAGTTTTCCTATCGTAAGATCATTGGGGCCTATCCCTTCCAGAGGGGCGATAAGCCCGCCCAGAACGTGGAAGTACCCCCGGAACTCGCGGGATTCTTCTATTACGCGTATATCCTGGGGCCGCTCGACAACACAGATGAGCGCTGTATCCCGGCCCGGATCGGCGCAGATGGGGCAGGGATCGCTTTCGGCAAAACTGCCGCAGCGGGAACAGCGCCTAATTGTCTGATGCAGGGACGATAACTGTTCCGCAAGCATATTGCTGTAACCGGGATCGGCATCAAGAATATAATAGGCCATGCGGGTCGCGCTTTTTTTGCCTATCCCCGGAAGTTTCGACAGTAATACTACCAGCCGGTCTATGGCGTTGATGCTGCCGCTCATGGCGCGTCCCTTCTATCAAAACCGCATTTCATGAAGCGCCGGTAAAGCCGGGGAAACCCGGAAGGATTCCGTCGGGAAGGCCCGCCATGGCGCCTACTTCCCGGTTTACCGCTTCCTTTACTTTTTCCAGCCCGTTTGAAAACGCCGCGGCAATGAGATCCTGGAGCATGGGAATGTCCTGCGGATTCACCGCCTCAGGTTCCAGACGAAGCGAGATAACTTCCATCTTCCCGTTAAGCGTAACTTCGACCATGCCGCCCCCGGCGGAACCTGTAACAACGATATTCCCAAGTTTTTCCTGAAAACCGCCCATCTGCTCCTGGAGCTTCTGGGCGTTTTTAAGAATATCAAAAGGATTAATATTCATCTCAATCTCCCTCGACCAGCGTTCCGTTAAAAACCTGGCGCACAACTTCTACCTGGGGCGGAACGGCCCCGTTTTCATGCTGACCGGCAGCGGGCGGCGTTTCAGGCCCGTTGTACGGCGGTTCGGGAAACGCGTCCGCATCTTCATGCGCAGCGGGCTTCTGGGTACGGGCGGCAAGGTGGCGCTGGAATTCCTCCGCCAGGCTGCCCGGCTCCGGATATCCCGGCTTGCCGGAAATTTCCCGCACCGCCCCGGTACTGCCGCCGGCCTCCGGCGGAGCGGGGCTGCCCGCAGCTGGCGCCGCGCCTGTTCCCAGAGAACGCCGCAGGCCCGCCACTGTTTCCCGCAGTTCGGCCGGCGAAACCCAACGGTCAAGCCACGACAGTTTTGATACAGCCGTTTCAAGTTCAAAACGGGGGGAAACCGAATAACGTATGTCCCGGTAAAGGTTGAGGAGCAGATCCAGCGCCCGCTCCAGGTGGACAGAATCGAGCCTGTCCAGCACGGCCTGGGGGAAACGGCCGGGCGCGTAACCTAAAAGCGATTCCCGGGTAATTCCGTTTTTCAGGAGCAGGAGGCTCCGGTAGTAACCGGCTAAATCGATTACGAATTGCTCGATGGCCACCCCACCGTCAAGAAGCTCGTCCACCAGCGCGAAAGACGCCGCAGTATCGTTGGCAGCGCAGGCTTCGGCGAGCGCGTTGAGCTTGTCAAATCCCACAAGCCCCAGCTTTTCCCGGATAAGCGCCGCCCGGATATTCCCCCCGGAAAAAGACGCCACCTGGTCAAAAAGCGTGTACGCGTCCCGCAGACTCCCGGTGGATTCCCTGGCAATCCAGAAAAGCGCCTCGTCCTCCGCGATGATGCCCAATTCCGCGCAGGTCTCCTTCAGAATCTCCGCGATGGTCTCGACGGGGATCAGACGGAACGAAAACTGCTGGCACCGGCTTTTAATCGTAGCCGGTACTTTGTGGAGTTCCGTGGTCGCGAAGATAAACACAATGTAGGGCGGCGGCTCCTCGATGGTTTTAAGCAGGGCGTTAAACGCGCTGTTGGAGAGCATGTGGACTTCGTCGATAATGTAGATCTTGTAGCGCCCCGCGTTGGGCGGGAAAAGCACCTCGTCCCTAATCTGCCTGACATCGTTTACCGAAGTGTTAGACGCCCCGTCGATCTCGATAATGTCCAGGCTCGCGCCCCGGCTGATCTCCTGGCAGCTGGAACAGACACCGCAGGGCGAGGGGGTAGGACCCTTCTCGCAGTTCAGCGACCGGGCCAGAATCCTCGCCGCGCTGGTCTTCCCGCAGCCCCGGGGCCCGGAAAAAAGGTACGCGTGGGCAATACGCCCGGTCTCTATCGAACTTTTCAGGGTGGAGGCCACAAAATCCTGCCCTACAAGCTCGTCGAAAACCTTCGGCCGCCGCCTGGTCGCGGTCACTTCATACGCCATAGGATCAGTATACCAGTTTTAGGAAGGGCTGGTAAAGGCTATAGTTTGATTG
>JAIRYB010000109.1 GCA_031267955.1 Spirochaetaceae bacterium
CGGAACTGGGTAATAAACAGGGCGTTGACAAGGCTGAGGAACATCCCCATAAGCATTGAGGCCGGAAGCAGGACCGGAAGGCCCAGATCAAGTTTGCCCAGGGCCGCAAGGGTCAGGCACACCACCGAGATAATGTTGCCGGCCGACACGTCAATATTGGAGGTGATGATGATAAGATTCATGCCGATAGCCGCGATGAGCAGGTAGCTGAAACGGTTGAGCATGCTCATGGTGTTGTTCAGGGAGAAAAAGCCCCGGGCAAAGACCCCCAGGATAAGCAGTATGCCCAGGAGAAAAAGCCCCAGGTAAAGTTCCGCGCTAAGCTGGATTCTGCGTTTCATACCGCCGCCTTTGCCGTACCGGAGGCCAGGGCTATGTGCAGGATATCTTCCTGGGAGAAACCGCCCCGGTCAAAACAGCCGGCAACGCTGCCGTCCTTCATCACGTAGATGCGGTCGCACATGCCGATAAGTTCCGGAAGCTCGCTGGAAATCATCAGGATGGTCAGCCCGGACGCGGCCATATTGCTGATGATCCGGTGAATTTCGGCCTTGGCGTTTACGTCCACGCCCCGGGTCGGCTCGTCCAGAATCAGTATCTTGGGGTTCAGGGCAAGGGCCTTGCTCACCGAGACTTTCTGCTGGTTCCCCCCGGAAAGGTTCATCACCAGGAAGTCGGTGTCCGGCGCCTTTATGCCCATTTTTTCCCGCATGGCTTCCGCCACGGAGTATTCCTTCTGGGTATTGATAACCCCCAGGCGGGAATTTTTTTCAAGCTGGGGCATTACGATATTATCCTTGATATTCATGTTAACGATGACGCCGTACTTCCCCCGGTCCTCGGTGACGTATACCAGCCCCTGCTCCATGGCCTCCCGGTAGTTCCTGAAACGCGCCGGTTTGCCGTCAAGCAGGATCTCCCCCTGTTCCGGCGGGGTAAAGCCGCTCAGGGTCATGGCCAGTTCGGTACGGCCGGACCCGGCAAGCCCGGCAAAGCCCAGAATCTCGCCACGGCGTACGTAAAAATCGATATCGTGGAGCAGTTCCCGGTCCCCCAGGCCCCTGACGGAGAGGATCTCCCCGCCTATCTCTACCTGGGCCTTGGGGTAGTAGTTGTCCATGCTGCGGCCTACCATATCGGCCACGAGTTGGTCCTTGTTTGTGGCGGAAACCTCCCGGGTGGATATGTACCGGCCGTCCCGGATCACGGTAACCCGGCCGCAGAGGGTAAAAATTTCTTCCAGCCGGTGGCTGATATAGACTATGCTGACCCCGTGCTTCCTGAGATCGCGGATTATGGCGAACAGGGCGTCCACTTCCTGCTGGGTAAGGGAAGCGGTCGGCTCGTCCAGGATAAGAATCCGGGACTCGAAAGTCAGGGCTTTGGCGATTTCCACCATCTGTTTCTGGGCCATGCCCAGGTTTTTGATCTTTTCATCAACCGGGATGGCAATGCGCAGGCTCTTGAGGATGGTTTCCATTTTCAGAGCCATGGCTTTGTAATCCAGCACGGTAAAAGGGCCGGCCTTTTTTACGATTTCCCGGTTCAGGAAAAGATTGTCCAGGACGGTCATTTCCTCAAAGAGGCTGGTTTCCTGGTAGATGATGGCGATGCCTCTGGAAAAAGCGTCCAGGGGGCTGGAGAATTTTACCTCCTCGCCGAAAATGGCGATCTGCCCGGAATCCGGGGCGTGGACCCCGGTAACCACCTTCATCAGGGTGGATTTTCCGGCGCCGTTTTCGCCGCAGATCGCGTGGATTTCCCCGGATCTAAGCTCGAAATTCATGTCGTCCAGTGCTATGACGCCGGGGAAAGACTTTGTAATTGAAGAAAGGCGCAGGGCTATTGTATCCATAGAAATCCTCGGTACGCGGCCGGTTTGAAACGAGGGCAGGCCTGAAATACCGGCCGGGGCGGCGCCTGCCCGCGTTTCCCTGTATTATGGGTGGAAAAAAACCTGTTCCAACCGGTAATGGGTACCGGTACCGGGGTCTTTTTCCATGATCATTACATCCTTCATATATTCGTTCCAGCGGTCCACTACCGGGCTTTCCGCCTGCGCCTTCGCGGCGTATTCAACCCCCTGGTCGGCTTCGTAATAGCCGAACAGCTCGTCCCCCGCGCACCAGATTGTGTAATTGTGGATGCCCGCCTTGTTCAGCAATTCGGTCATTTCCGGCCAGATTTCGTCATGGCGGCGTATATACTCCTCTTTTTTCCCCGGGAGCAGCCTGGCCTTCCAGGTAAATCGTTCCATAGTTTCTCCTTGTATACGCGCGGCGCGTAAAACGCCTGTTTCTTTTTGTATCGGGACAATTCCAAAATACCGGATCTTGAAACAGCGGCCCTGGATTTAGCTGATTTAACTAATCCAGTTTCCCCTGGTTTTTTTGTTCTGTAAATGGATATTTCTCTTGAAAGGATGGAAAAAAAGAACAATTATGGGAGTCGGGCGCGGTCCGGCTCCACAAGGCCGTTTTTAAGTGACATTTGTCACATAAAGTTTTCACTGCCCGGATTTTTCGGGTATATTTAAACCGGAGGCTGTATTATGGGAGATGTACAGGAACGGCAGCCGGCCCGGGGCCTGAGTTTCGAAGATGTCTGGGCCATGTTTCAGGAAACGGACCGGAAATTCCAGGAAACAGACCGGAAACTAGAAAAAACCGAACGGCTGATCGAAAGATTGATCAAGAAGACCGACAAACAACTGGGGGAACTGGGAAACCGCTTCGGCGAGATGGCCGAACACCTGGTTACCCCCAACATTGCGGAAAAATTCCGGGCGCTGAACTACACTTTTACCAAGGCCGGCCCGGATGTTAAATTTACCGACGCCCGGGGAAAGACCCTTACTGAGGTGGATGTCTGGCTGGAAAACGGGGAATTTGCCCTGGCGGTGGAGGTCAAGTCGTACCTGCGCCTCCAGGATGTAAAGGACCATATCAAACGGATGGAGATACTCAGGCGGTACGCGGAAGAACGGCAGGATACCAGGAAACTGCTGGGGGCTGTGGCGGGGGCGATAGTAAAAGCCCCGATACGGAACTATGCCCTGGAGAAGGGGTTCTACGTGATAGAACAGTCGGGGGATACGGTAAAGATCGAAGCGCCGGAAGGGTTCTCCCCCCGGATATGGTAAGCCGGCGCCCGTTGGCCGTCTTTTCATACTACGGCAAAACTGGTAAGCTTTCCCCATGAACGCTGATATTCAAAGTCTGGTGAAGAATCTGCACCCCCTGGAGGTCCGTATTGTTCTGGGTTATAAGGGGGGGGACGAGCTTTCTATAGAAAAGGTCGAGAGGGACCTGGGTTTTAAGAGCGGCAACGGGAATCAGGCGCTGTCCTGGCTTTCAGGCAAGGGTATTATCCGGGAGCTGCGCCGTGAAACCGGTGTTTTCTACGAACTGACCGATTTGGGCCGCAAATGGAAGGAAAGCGGGAGCCCGGAAGAGCGGATCATCGAGCTTATCCGCATCAAACAGGGGCTGACGTTGCCCGAAATCGCCGGAACCCTGGAACTTGACAATAAGGACGCGGGGAGCGCTTTCGGCGCCCTTTCCAGGCTGGGCGTTCTCGCCATGGACGGGGAAAAAAAGGTGGCGCTGGCGCTTCCGCCGGAAGATCTGACGAACGGGCGGCCCGCCCGGGGCGAGGCGGCGGAACATTTCGCGCTGATCCGGGGCCTCCTTGAAAAAGCCGCCGCTTCCGTGGGGGGCCTCCTGGGTGGGGCGGGGCTGGACGCGGCGGAAAAAGCGGCTGCCGCGGGCATCGCCAAGAAACGCGGCGCCCAGGACGCGCCTTTCCGGCTTGTGGAGCGCGAGGCCGTAATCTTCGGTTTTACCGAAGCGTGGGACGATCTCGCGGCGGCGCTCAGGGCGGCGGGCATTACGGGCGACGAAATCGGGACCCTTACCCAGGAGATGCTGGAAACAGGTTCGTGGAAGGGGAAGGATTTCCGTTCCTACAATGTCAAAGTACCCCCCACCCGGCTGCTGGCGGGCCGCACCAATCCTTACGCGAAATTTCTGGAAGACGTAAAGGACAAGCTTTCGTCCCTGGGTTTTGAGGAATTTGACGGCCCGCTTGTGGAGACCGAATTCTGGAATTCCGACGCTCTTTTTATGCCCCAGTTCCACTCCGCGCGGGACATCCACGATGTGTACCGTATCACCGATCCGTCAAGCCCGGACGGGTCCGCTTACGCCAGGGCTATCGAGGAACCCTGGCTTTCCAATGTGGCGGAGGCCCACGAAAACGGCGGCAAGACCGGAAGCCGGGGCTGGTCCTATAACTTTGACCGGGATTTTACCCGAAGGCTTATCCTGCGCAGCCAGGGGACGGTGCTTTCGGCAAAAACCCTTCCCCGCGCGAATATCCCCGGCAAGTATTTCGGGATAGTCCGGTGTTTCCGCTACGACAAGGTGGATGCCACGCATCTTTCCGACTTTTACCAGACCGAAGGCATCGTCCTTGGAGAGGATGTCAATCTCAAAACCCTTTTGGGTATGCTTGAAATGTTCGCCCGCGAGGTCGCCGGCGCGAAGGAGATAAAATACGTACCCGGCTATTTCCCCTTTACCGAGCCTTCCGTGGAAGTGCATATCAAGCACCCGGCCCTGGGCTGGTTTGAACTGGGCGGTTCGGGGATTTTCCGGCCCGAGGTGACGGAAAGCCTGGGGGTAAATGTGCCGGTGGCCGCCTGGGGTATAGGCATAGACCGCATGGCCCTGATGGCCCTGGGCCTCAATGATCTGCGGGAACTCTTTAGCTATGACATTGAAAATGTGCGGCTCAGGCGGGAAGCTTCCTGAGGCCCCCGGCAGGGCGGCCCTTGCGGATTCTATATTTTTTAAATTGCCCCGTATGGTTCTTGCGTGAACAGGCAAAAGTGGCATAAAATAGAACATATCCTGATTCTATAATTGCAACAAGGAAGATAAAAATGGCTGGCTCTCAGGCGATAGCGGTGGATGAGGAAAAGGTCAAAAAGGCGATCCAGTCAGGCATCCCCCTAACAATAACCACTTTTACCCTGCCCCATGAAATAGAAATATACATTGAGCAGTTATTGGCTGTTTTCCTCAAATATGTCGATCAAGAAAAACTCAAGGATTATATTGTCTATATTATTCAGGAACTGGCGGTAAACGCCAAAAAAGCCAATACCAAGCGGGTTTATTTCTTGGAAAAGAATCTAAACCTGGAAGATCCCGAAGACTACAAGGCGGGGATGGAGAACTTTAAAGAGGACACTCTTGGCAATATCGCCCATTACCTCCAGCTCCAGAAGGAAAAGGGCCTGTATATCAAGCTCATCCTCCAGACCAAACGGGATATCATCTTTATCGAGGTGAGAAACAATGTAGCGGTCACAAAGACCGAACTTATCCGTATCCACGACAAGATTGCCCGGTCCCGTCAATTTAACAGCCTGGAAGATGCTCTTTCCCAGGTGCTGGACAGTTCCGAGGGCGCGGGCCTCGGGCTTGTTATCCTTGTGCTCATGCTGAAAAAAATGGGCCTGGACGAGGACTGTTTCGATATCCTCAGTACCGAAAAGGAAACAATTGCCCGCATAATCGTTCCCCTGGGCAGGGCCAAGGTTGAAAATCTGGCGATACTCTCCAATACTATTGTAAACAGCGTCAACTCCCTGCCCCAGTTCCCGGAGAATATCCTCCGCATCCAGCAGCTTATCGCCGATCCCGACTCGGATATGATTTCCATTGCCCGCCAGATTTCCATGGACCCGGCGATGACCGCGGACCTGCTCAAACTCGTTAATTCCGCCCAGTACATGATGGCCAAGAAAGTTGACAATATCTCCGAAGCCGCCAAGATGGTGGGCATCAAGGGGATTAGGAATCTGCTCTACTCCTACGGGACCCAGAAGATTCTGGGCGATGATACCGAAGACAAGCGGAAACTCTGGAAACATTCCCATCAGGTCGCGTTTTACGCCTACACCCTGGCGAGGAATTTCCACAAAGACCGGGCCGTGCTTGACGACGCCAATGTGGCGGGGATACTCCACGACATGGGGAAGATCATCTTTTCCCAGGTCCATCCGGAATTGCTGGAGAAGATCCGGAATTTCTGCATTGAAAAAGGGCTTCCCGCCTCTACTTTTGAGGAACTTTCCGCCGGTATGAACCACGCCGAAATAGGCGCCCTGGTGGCGGAAAAGTGGAATTTCCCGGAGAGCCTTGTCTGCGCCATCCGCTACCACCACGATCCATTTTCGGCCCCGCAGGAATTCAGGGGTTTGACGGAAACCGTATATCTGGCCAACATGCTCTGCGAGTATGAAAACAAGGCTGTAGATTTTGAGCAGTTTGAGGGCACGGTGCTTGAAGCCTTTAGCCTTACTTCCAAAGAACGCATTGACGCCATGCTGCTCCGTTTCCAGAAAGATTTCCAGAACGAAATTTAGCGGGCGCGCCGCGCGGGTTTTTAACGCCCGACGGAAATACCCGGCTTGTCCCCGGTTTTTCATTCGAAAGTCTGGTTTGATACCCCGCAGCTTGCTGCGGCTCAAACAATACACCGCTTTCAAAAATTTGGTATAAAACCAGACAGTATAATAAATTTCCTATCGAACGAGCCTCCGATCAGGAAATTGCTCCACGTTCCAGATACCGCGCAGCTTGCTGCGCGGAGGCTCATTGGCCGGCCCCCGCGAATTTCAGAGTCAGCAGCAGGGGCAGATGATCGCTTAGCCCGTGGCCGGTGCGGGGGTTGTAGCTGTTCGGCGAACCTGTTGCCGAGACAAAGGGTTCCCGCCGCAGTACCTCGCAGGCATCGAATTCCCAGTTCTGTTTGTCGAAAAGCGGGCCGTTCAGGAGAAAATGATCGATTGTTTCCCATTCGTTTCTGTAAATGTAGGAACCTTTTTCCATCTCGTTGCCCCAGGGCGAATAGAGCACAACCGCCTCTTGGGAAAAATACCTGCTGGAAGGCGGTTTCTGCCAGCTTAAAACAAGGTAGTCCGCCTGGCCTTCCCGCTGCGGCGCTTCTCCGCCGGCCGGAAGGTCCGCCTCGTTTCTGAAACCGGCAAGTTCAGCCGCTTTGGGGTCGTCCGGAAGCAGGGCGCTTATCACAGCCCCCGAACGGCGGTAAAATTCATCGTGGTTTTCATTCAGGTCCCCCATGATAATAACCGGCGTTCCCGGCGCTTCCGCCTCAATCTCCCGTATGCGCCTTAAAAGGAGCCGCGCGCCGGCGCGGCGGAGCGCCTCAGTGGCGTCTTCGCTGCCCAGTTTTGATTTCCAGTGGCATACAAACAGCGCCAGCGGCTCGTCCCCGGCCCGAACCCACGCTTCCAGGACAGGCCGGGGAATGACGCCCGCCTCGCTTGAAATCGAGTGGAGCCGGGTGTTGAACAGGGGGTAGCGGCTCAGTATGCCGATCCCCAGGGAATTCCCGGGGTGGCCGGCGAAAAACGTCCAGGTATAGCCGTGCTTGGACAGGGTATTTTCCGCCAGTGTTTGCAATACCCCGGCGTTTTCCACTTCCACCAGGGCCAGTACCGGGGGGGCGTCGTCCGCCATGGCGTCTACCGCCCGGCCCAGGGCGGTAAGCCGGGCTTCGTATTTTTCGGCGGACCATCCCGATTCTTCCAGGTACTCATCGTATTCCAGGCCGGTCTCCGTGCCGTCAAAGAACGCCTGGAGGTTCCAGACGGCGACGCTGAACGCATCCCCCCCGGCCTTATCATCGCCGGGGCTTTCCGCAAGCATTTCGCAGCCTGATACGCAGCCGGCAATACTCACGGACAGCAGTATGCCCGCAACGGCCGCGCCTAAGAATTCCAGCAGCCTGCTGTGCTTGAGGGCCGGGACAAATTTTGTACGCAGTTTCATAAAAGCCTCCACACCTATTACTATGGGTCGGGGAGCTAATTTGCTTTAATCGGGGGAATTTTTCCTGTTTCTGTGGGCCAGTTTAGCTCTGCGGGGGACACCCCGCGGTCAGTTTTGTAAAAGCCGGGCTATGGTTTCTTCGCTAAGACCGGTGATTTCCCTGACAATATCAACAGAGAAGCCCCTGGACAGGGCGTTTCTCGCTGTTTCTTCCAGGCCTTCTGTCCGGCCTTCTTCTCGGCCTTCCCGGCGGGCGCCCTGCATACGGGAATATTCATCCCGCTGCGCTTTTAACCGCGCCTCGTAGATCATTCGGTTCGCCTCGTCTTTGCTCATTACCTGTAGTTTGCAATACGCTTCGTTTATTACCGGGTTCTTCGCGGCTAACATCTTAAACTCCTCCTCCTCTTCCGCCTTCAAAAACCGCAGCCAGTCCGCCAGCCTGCTGTCTTCTTCC
>JAIRYB010000244.1 GCA_031267955.1 Spirochaetaceae bacterium
CTGGCCCGGCTCCCCCCGGAGCGGAACCTCCTGGCGAAAATGGGCGTCTATTCCACTTACATTTACAACAGGTTTTCCGAAATCGCGCAGGCAATGGAAATCAACAGCAAGCTCTTTAAGGACGACTGGAACGACGCGCTTCCCTACCTTCTCCGCTACCGTTTTTCCCGGGAACTTGAAGCGCCGGTCTTTACCGGAAAGGACGCCATGGAACTGCTGCGGAAACTGGAAAGCCGGAAATTCCCCATCCCCGGCGAGGCCGGCGGCAGGGCCGATGGCGAGGCTGATGGCAGGGACGGCGGAGTGCCGCCCCCGGGCATTTCCGCCGCAGCAGCCGCGAATCCGGCCGCCGCCGTGTTCGAGGAATACCTTTACCCAAAGCCTGCCTGGCCCCAGGGGCTTGACTGGATAAGCTACATGGCCTTCCTCTGCCTTGAGTACTCTTCGTTCATGGACGCGCTGGCAAACAGCGCGGACAGGAAAATACGTTCCTCGGATATCGTCGCCTATAACGCCGGGCAGGAGATGGAAGACCAGATCCGCGAGCAGCACGAAAGCGCCTCGGCGGCCCTGCCGTCGGCCTTGCCGGCGGACAAAGACGGCCCCGCCGAAGACAGCGATGATAACAAAGACGGCGAACCAGATCCGGGAAGGAGCGCGTCCTTTACCAACGCCCGGATATCCCGCACTGTCACCGAGTGCAACGACACCTACGATCTGCTCGGCATACTGAGGGAGCGGAGCCGCAGCCTCAAAAAAAGCCGGCTTTACACGGACCTGCTCTACAATGTCAACCGCAACAAGTTCAACGCCGGAACCCTGATCCCCCGCCGCCGCCGGAACGAGGCGTGGACGCAGAACAGCGTCTGCATACTCCTCGATGTTTCAGGCAGCGTTCCCGCCACTTTTGTCAAACAGGTAGTGGGCATCATCATACAGGCAGAGGGGGCCTTTAACAGAAGGCGGAGCCGCCTTGTTTCCTGGTCGGACAGCCTCCGGGACGATGTCCCGCTTTCCGCGCTCAGATCCGTTTCCTCCGGAGGCGGCACGGTCCTGGGCAAGGGCATTGAATATTGCGGACAGTACCTTGGCGAAGATTCCAGTTTTTTTATCATCAGCGACTTCCAGGACGACATTTGCGACTGGATTGACGCCGCCAAAGACATTCCGGGAAGGAAGACCGCCATAGGCTACGGCAGGGCCGGGCGGGACGTTTCCTTTGAAGAGTGGTTTTCCGCCATAGGTTCCGTCTCCCCTTACCGCAAACGCCAGGTAGACCCCCGGGAATTCTGCTCGGTCTTCGACGCCGTACTTATCCGGGCCAGGTAGAGGCGGGGGCCTTTTCCGCGTGGGGGAAGCCTCCCCCTACGGCCGGGCCAGGGTCCCGGCCTACCCCCTCTGCGGGGGACACCCCCGCAACGCCCCCGGCCCCGGCGGCCCTCCGGGATAATTTAGCTACGCCTGGCCCGCGCTGCCCAGGACGTTCGTGTTCTTGTGCGCGTAAAGCTTCTTAAGCTCGTCGCGGGCGGGCCCCAGGTATTTGCGGGGATCGAATTCCTCGGGCTTTTCGGCGAAGACCTTGCGGATCATGGCGGTCATGGCAAGGCGGCCGTCGGAGTCGATGTTGATCTTGCAGACCGCGCTCTTGGCGGCCTTGCGCAGCTGTTCTTCGGGGATGCCCACAGAATCCTTCAGCCTGCCGCCGTACTGTTCGACGATTTTTACGTACTCAATGGGGACCGACGAGGACCCGTGAAGCACAATGGGAAAGCCGGGGAGTTTTTTCTCGACCTGCTCAAGTATGTCAAAGCGCAGAGGGGGCGGGATCAGGATGCCGTTGGCGTCGCGCGTGCACTGTTCGGGCTTGAATTTGGTCCTGCCGTGGCTTGTCCCGATGGAAATCGCCAGGGAGTCGACCTTGGTCTTGCCCACAAAGTCCTCCACTTCCTCGGGCTGCGTGTAATGGCTCTTTTCGGAGGAAACATCGTCTTCCACCCCGGCGAGAACCCCCAGTTCCCCCTCGACCGTGACATAGTCTTTCTGGGAATGGGCGAATTCGCAGACCTTTCTGGTCAGGGCCGCGTTCTCGTCGTAGGGGAGGTGCGACCCGTCGATCATTACCGAGGAAAACCCGGTTTCTATACAGTCCTTGCAAAGCTCGAAGGTGTCCCCGTGATCGAGGTGGAGCACGATGGGGATGTCACAGCCCAGCTCGTGGGCGTATTCCACCGCGCCTTTGGCCATATTTTTAAGCAAATTCTGATTGGCGTACTTCCTCGCGCCGGAAGATACCTGGAGTATTACCGGCGATTTGGTTTCCACGCAAGCCTGGATAATGGCCTGCATCTGCTCCATATTGTTAAAATTGTACGCCGGAATAGCGTAGCCGCCGGAAACCGCCTTTTTAAACAGCTCCTTGGTATTCACCAGGCCCAACTCTCTATAACTGGTCATTCAGAACTCCTTGCTTCGTTTTTATAACGGAATTTATCGGGCAGGTTCAAACCAAGACCGCCCTTTTATAAATTATAAAGAAAAACCGGCGCGTAGACAATACGCCGCGGTCTCGCGTAAAATAGGGCCGATGGGGAAAAAACGCATTATCATCCCGGCGGCCGTTGTCCTTGTCCTGGCGGCGGCCTGGCTCGGAATCAGTTCCTTCCTCTCCCGCGCCCCGGTACTGGTGGTGGAAGACCGCGTCTTTGAATCGATCTACGGCCCTTTCAGGCTTAGAAAAAAACAGTTCCTCCTCTCCCTCGGTCTGAAACGGCCCCTTAGGGTGGTCAGGATAGAGGAAAACGCCGGGGACGATGTGGCGGTTTTCACGGTGGAATCCGCGGCGGAAAACCCCTACTGCGTTATTTTCGCGGCCCGGTATTACGGCGCGGCCCGGCGTTACAGCCAGGAGTACCCGGAGATTCCCGTCGGGGTTTTCCGGGGGCGCGGCCAGGATCCGGGGCTGGGAGACGGGGAGGGTCTTAAAATAATCAGGACCGATCAGAAACTCGACCTTTACCGGGCGGGCCGCCTGGCCGCCCTGCTGGTCCCCGCCCCGCCGCCTCCCGAAGAAGGGGCCGCCCTCCCGGAGGAAAGGGTCCCGGTCATCCTTGTTTTCCAGGACGAGTATATCTCCAACGACCAGCGCGACGCTTTTAAAAAAGGGCTGGAGGATGAGGGCAACCAGTCGAGGCCCCGCTATCTGATCGGGTCTTCCCAGTACCAAAGCGGGATGCCCTGCGACGCCGCGGTAATTTACGGGGCGGCCCCCGGCTTTTCCGAGCTGCCCGGGGAAATACCGGGGCTGCTCTTTTCATGGATAGACCCCGGCCTGACCCCGCGCAAGGTTAAGGCTGTTTTTGACGATTCCCCCCTGGCCCTGGCCCCGGAACTGGTCCCCCTTATAACGGAAACGGGAAATGACGGGGATAATAACGGAAAAATCTTAGAAATACCTTCAGAAATTCAGATTTTAAGCCGAAGATTAGCGGAAAAGCAATTATTGGAAAAAATGAAAAGCGCCGCCGGCGCGGAGCTGCCCTGATTTTCAGGGCGGGACAGGCCGGCATACCTTCAAAGAGAGGGTTTGACAAAGGCGGCTTTAGGAAATATAATATGATTGACCTCTTTTTAAGACAAGGAAAGGAGTAGACGATGAAACAAGGCAGTTTCAGGGCTTTCTGGTTGATACTTATGACGGCCGTGGCGGTTTCTTTCACCTTTGGCGATGAGAACACCTCCCAGCTTGAATCCGTAATTCTGGATTCCTTTGACGGCGATTCCGGGTATACCTGGAGGATACAGGGGAGCAAATTCGCCACCCAGGTTGGGGATGAAGAGTACCCGAGGATAACTTACGCGGCAACCTGGCCCACCCAGATTTTCGGGCAGAACGAGGACGGGAAAGAGCTTAAGAGTCTGGGCGTTTGGGGAAAATTTGATCGCCGGGGTTATAACTGGATCGATATTTACCCCACCGGCGGCAGCGCCGAAGACGGCGCGGAAACGGAAGAAGGCGCGCCCGCCGAAATACCGATGCCCGGCCGTTCCCAGATACTGGATATCTGGGTGTGGGGTTCCAATCTGAACTACCAGTTGGAAGCCTATGTGCGGGATTACCGGGGGATTGTCCATACGCTTCCCATGGGTTCCATCCATTTTACCGGGTGGAGAAATATGAAGGTAAGCATCCCCAGGACTATTCCCCAGTCCAAGCGGATACTGCCCCGGCTTACCGGCCTGACCTTTGTCAAATTCCGGATTTGGACCGGGCCTACGGAGCAGGTAAACAATTTCTATATCTATTTCGATCAGTTAAAACTGCTGACAGATACCTTTGAAACCCATTATGATGGCGAAGAGCTGGCGGATCCGAAGAAGGTGCAGGAATTCTGGTCCGGCGGTGAAAATAATTAAGGAGGCCATGGATGAAACGAACTATTTTCGCAATTGTATTGCTTGCCGCAGGCGCTTATGTATACGCGCAGAATGCGAACGCCGGCGACCCCGATCCTGAAGCCATCGGAACCGAAGAAGCCCGGCAGGAGATAAAAGAAATCTCGGTTGATAAATTCGAGCACGAAGGCTACTGGACATCCTTTATGTCTTCCGACAGCGGTTACGCCACCACAAGGCTTTTCGAAGGATCGCCCAGGGACAAGGAACCCATAGAAGACGAAAGCGATCAGAATATCCCGGATAAATTCGTGCTCGGCACCCGCATCGACTTCCTGCACAGGGGCCATACGAGTTTTGTCCTCAGGCCGAACCGCCCCATCCCTATCGAGGGGATTACCAAGACTATTTCGGTCTGGGCAGTGGGCCGTAACTTTAACCATTCCCTTACCGTGCTTATCGAGGATTTCTTCGGCAAGCCCTACGAGCTTTACATGGGCAAGCTGAATTTCCAGGGCTGGAAGCAGATACGGGTAGCGGTCCCCCCCCAAACGGAAGACGGCACTTCAGGCATAGTCCAGAGGAACTACCATTACAACAACCAGCTCGGGATCAAGATACGGGGCTTCCGTATCGACGTGGATCCTATGGAAGCTTTGGGCAGCTATTATATCTACCTTGACGATCTCCGGGCGGTAACCGATCTTTTCGCGGAGAACAACCGCGACGAAGACGATATGAGGGACGACTGGTAGAACAGGCGGAAAGCGGCGGTACGGACAGGGCTTTAGCTTTAGGGCCGGAAGCCCGCGCGGCCCGGCTAAAAAACACGGGCGCCCTCCCTATTTCCCGATAACGTACACAAAACTGTTTCCGCGCTTGCCCTTCCGTTTCAGCACCTTCATCTTGTGCAGCACGTAGAGCGTCTTGCGCGCGCTTGCCGTGTCGATCCGCGCCTTTTCCGCCAAATCCCGGACAGTAAATTCCTCGCCTTTTTTGAACGGCGCAAAACGGCGGTAATCGCGCGGCTTTTCCAGGGGGATAGCCTCGTGCCAGGCAAGGAGTTCCCGGTCCCTAATGCTTGCGCCTTTGCGCCGCCAGGAACCCCTGCCGTCGGCGACGCGCTTTTCAACGATGTCCACCAGCGCAAGCTCGACGGACAGGCCCGGGACCAGGGGGAGTTCCGGGGCGTAAAGCAGGCTGCCGAAGAGGTCCCAGGCCGTGCCGGAGCGGGGGCTTTTGCGGCGGCGGACAAGGGCGCCCGCCTCGTCGTAAAGTTCAATGTACTTGCTCAAAACAATGGGGTGAACGATCCTTACCCTGGAATGGGCCGTAAAGGCGGGGATCTTCCGCTTCAGGGGGCCGAAACTTCCGGTCTGGACCTCTATAAGCTCGCCGTTTTTTCCGACGCCGTCGCAGACAAACCCGCCTATCTCTTGTTCGGTAAGGTCCCCTGACGCGGCGTAGCGGAATTTAAGGGAGCGGTGGAGGCTGCTTTCCCGCTCGACCCCGATTCCGGCCTTCGCCCGCCGTTCGCTAGGGGCGGGCAAGCGGGCCAAGCTCCCCGGCGTCCAAAAGCTCAAGGTAATGCAGCGTCTCGTTGCCCCCCCGGTTTTCGTTCACCTTGATCCGGTAAACCCGGAAGGCGATCATCCGGCTTGTGGGGAGGGGCAGGCTGAGCCGGCGGCCGTTAATATCGACAATACTGTTCAGGGGCAGTTTTTCGGGGATTTCCTGGGTATCCCCCTCGGGAAAAACGACAAAGTAATCGTTCATGAACATGGAAGAATCATAACCCGCCGGCCCGGTTAAGGCAACAGGACGCCGGGAAAATTCACCGTGAAGCGGTCATGCCTGCCCGTCCTTTTTAAAGGTTTCGTCTATCGCCCTGATAATGTTCCGCTCCAGCTTTATTTTCAGGTCCTGCCGGCTGCCCGTCCCGCCGATCGCGGCCGATTCCGGCTCGGCAAACAGATCCGCGATTTTAACCTCCAGGGCGTCCGCAATCCGGTTGATGTTCTCCGCGGAGGGGAAACGCCGGTTTATCTCGATATTCCCTATCAGGGTGGTGGAGCATCCGACTTTTTCTGCCAGGGCCATCTGGGAAAGGCTGAGAATTTTGCGGAATTTTTTCATGTTTTTCGCCAGCAGCGCCCGGCAATCGTCCATACGGCCATATCCTCTTTAGATATTTAAAGAGGCTTTGCTGCTATTCGGCCTGAGGCAAAGCCCCTGCCCGGCATTTATTGGCAGGCGCGGCTGAATAGTTACGGGGCCTTTCCAAAAGAGCGGCTTTGAAAACACCCCGTAAAAAACCCACCCCGGAACATCGGATTTAGAACGCGGGCCGAACCGGAATACCCTGCCCGGACGGCCGCATTTCTCTATTAATTGTTTTTATGGAGGAGTACAGATACAATAGCCTAAAAGTTATTGACAAATATCTCTTT
>JAIRYB010000128.1 GCA_031267955.1 Spirochaetaceae bacterium
ATTCTTTACTGTACAAGGAATTACGGAACATCTACGAACCGCCTCCGTTTCTTCAGGAATTGTTGCGCTAAAACCCCGGAAAAATGCGCTCAATTATGACTTCAGGAAGGATATTACAATAGAAGGGAAGTTTTGTCAATAGGCCGGCGCAAAAAGATTGAGCCTCCGCGAGCTAGCTCGAACCGAAGGTTCGGCGGGGTATTGGAACATAGGGCTGTTATTGGAACGGACTCGTGCTTTGACGGCTCTGATTGGAAGACCGGATGGCCCTCATTGACACGCCTTTTTAAACGGGATTAAAATCCACCAATGCGATCCCCGAAAAACCTGTATTTAGCCCTTTGCCTTTTGCTCCTGGCCGCCGCCGCGCCCGCCCAGGGCCGGGACGGCTTCCCGCTCGCCCTGACCGACGCGCTGGGCCGGCGCGTTGCCGTGGACGCGAAGCCCGCCAGGGTTGTCAGCCTGAGCCCGGCGGTGACGGAAATACTGTTCGCGGTCGGGGCGGGGCCGCAGGTGGCGGGAGTCACCGAGTACTGCAACTACCCGCCGGAAGCCGCCGCAAAGGCGAAGGTGGGCGGGTTTTCGGGAATTACGGTAAATGTGGAGCAGATAGCCCTTCTGAAAAGCGATCTGGTGATCCTTTCGGGCGACATGCACCAGAGAATCATAGAACTTCTGGACCGGCTCAGGATTAAATCGTTCGCGGTGGAGCCCCGGAATTTTGAGGAAGTGTACCGGACCATCGGAACTATAGGCAGGCTTACGGGGAACGCGCCGGGCGCGGAAAGGGTTGTCGCGGAGATGAGGGCGAAACTGGCGCAGGCCGGGGAACGGCGGCGGGGCCGCGGCCGGCCGGCGGTTTTTTGGGAGCTGAGCGGCGATCCCCTGATGAGCGCCGGGGGGAATAATTTTATCAACGAAGCCATAACCCTGGCCGGGGGCAGGAATATATTCGAGGATATGGCCGCCCAGTGGCCCGTGGTCAGCCAGGAGCAGGTTATGCTCAGGCAGCCCGAGTGGATTCTCGCCGGGGACATGGCCGGCAGGAAGATCGATCCCGCGCTTTACGCCCGCCGCCCCGGCTGGTCGCGGATCCCCGCGGTACGCGGCGGCAATGTCGCGTCGGTCGATCCGGATACGCTTTACCGTTACGGGCCGCGCCTGGCCGACGCGGTGCTGGGCATTTCCGAAATAATATTCAAGGACTAGCCGGCTGTGGGTACGCGGAAAGGCGCCGCTACGCGCTTCCTTATTCTGGGCCTGTCCCTGGCTCTCGTGCCCGCGTGCCTGGCCGCCCTGCTCTGGGGTTCCGTCCGCCTTGGCCCGGCCGATATTTTCCGGGCATTTTCGCGGGCGGACGGGGCCGCGGATACGGCCGCGCTCATTCTCTTTGAGATACGCCTGCCCCGGCTCATCCTGGCGGCGGCGGTAGGGGTGTCCATGGCGGTTTCGGGCGCGGCTTTCCAGGCGATTTTCCGCAACGCCCTGGCGGACCCCTACGTGATAGGCGCGTCTTCCGGGGCGGCCCTTGGAGCCGCCCTGGCCATGGTCGCCGGCCTTAGCCTGTCCGGCCCTGTGCCGGCCGTATCGATCTGCGCCTTTGGCGGGGCGATGGGGGCGGTGCTGCTCGTGTTCCTTATCTCCCGCAGCGTGGGGAACCCCCCGCCCGCGGTGGCCTTATTGCTGGCCGGGACAGCCCTGGGGACTCTTTTCTCGTCCTTTCTCTCCCTTGTCCTGGTGCTCAGGGACGGCGATCTTTACCGTGTATACTACTGGCTTTTGGGCAGCCTGAACGGTACGGCCTGGACTTCTCTTCCCTCGGCGCTTGCCGTGATGTTCGCCGGCTGCTTCATGGTTTTCCTCGCCGGAAGGCCGCTGGATCTGCTGCTCCAGGGCGAGGACGTGGCCGAAAGCCTGGGCATCGAGGTGGGGAGAGTCCGGCTTTTTGTCGCCCTGGGCGCGACCCTCGCGGTGGCCGCCGCGGTTTCCGTGGCCGGGATCATCGGTTTTGTGGGGCTTATCGCGCCCCACATGGCAAGGCTGGTCACCGGCCCGGTGCACCGCCGGCTCCTTCCCGCGTCGGCCCTGACCGGGGCGCTGATCCTTATCCTGGCGGACACGGCCGCCCGTTCGGCGGGGGGGATGGAACTTCCCATCGGCGTAATCACCTCCATAGGCGGCGCGCCTTTCTTCATTTATATACTGGCCCGGAACGGCAAGAATCTGGGTAAATTCTGATGGAAACAGCGTCTCTGGTTTTGGAAGGCGTCGCCGCGGGGTTTAAGGGCAGGACCGTGCTTTCCGGCGTGAATCTTGCGTCGGATTCCGGGGAGGTACTGGTATTTGCCGGGCCCAACGGCGGCGGAAAAACCACGCTGCTCAAGACAGCCGCCGGTTTCCTCAAGCCGCTTTCAGGGCGCGTGCTTATCGGTGGTCGGGACCTCGCCTCTATGTCCGGGCGGGAGAGGGCCGCGCGGCTCAGTTTCCTCTTTCAGGGGCAGACGGCCCTCTGGCCCTTCACGGTGGAGGAATTTGTGATGCAGGGGCGCAGCCCGCACCGGGGTTTCCTTGCCCCCGACAAAAACGCCGACAGGGCCGCCGCCGCGAAGGCCATTGCCGATGCCGGGCTTTCCGGCTACGAGGAGCGGGCCGTTACCGAATTATCCGGGGGCGAATTCCAGAGGGTCCTTATTGCCCGCGCCATGGCGCAGGAAGCGCCGCTTGTCCTTATGGACGAGCCTATCAACAACCTGGACCCGAAGTACCAGTTTGTCATGATGGACCTGATACGCGCCATGGCGGGAAACGGTTTTGCCGTCATCCTTTCCCTGCACGACCTTACCCTGGCCGCCGCCTACGCCGATCGCGTGGCCCTCCTTGCCGGCGGGAAAATCGCCGCGCTTGGAAAGCCCGGGGAGGTCCTGCGCGAAGACATACTGACCGGCGTCTTCGATATTCCCCGGGGCTACCAGAAATTTGTCCTTCCCCGCGGCGTGTAGCGCCCGGATTCCGGTGCGGAATATGGAATTGCCCAGGGTAAGGCGAGGCTTGAATTATATCAAAAATA
>JAIRYB010000249.1 GCA_031267955.1 Spirochaetaceae bacterium
GGATTTGCCGCGCCGGGCTTTGAATCTTCAAAACAGCAGGTTTTTTCCGGGCGTCCGGCGCGCCGAGCTCAGGCGCGGAACATCGAGCTTAGGTAGCGGCGATCCTGGGCTTCCGCGTATTCGGAGTCCATCTCCCGCATTCCGGCGGGGAAACCGTACTTTTCCAGCCTTTCCATAAAGGGGCCCGGGTCGAAAGATTCCGGGCCGTAAACTCCTTTTAAATTCCAGATGCCTTTGTCGATCAGTTCCATCATGATTACCGGCCCCACCGCGGTCTGGGCGACAACGGAATTTGTCGTGTATTTTTTGACGCATTCCTGGTTGTCCGCCAGCTGGTAAATGTACACCGACCGCCGCTTGCCGTCCTTGTCGCCGGTGATCCAGGCGCCCGCGCAGCCGCGGCCGGTCATGGCGCCGCTCGATTCGACCGGGCTGGGCAGCACCTTGACCAGGAATTCGCGCGGCGATACCGGCTCGCCCCCGACAATAATTTTGATATTGTTGTCGGTAAGATGCACCGATTCAAGGTTCAAGAGCAGCTTGCGGAATTCCTGCGGCAGGCCGTATTTAAAAGTCACCCGGTTGCAGTCGATTACCCGGGGAACCAGCACCACTTCCTCGTGCTCCACATTCACCACTTCCCTGTTCCCTATGCCGCCGGGGAAACTGAAAATTTCAGGCTCGCTGAAGCGCTCGGTGGTAAACCAGCCCCTGCCCTTTTCCCAGACTATCGGGGGGCTGAGGCATTCCTCGATTGTGGTAATTACGGAAAAGCCGAAAAATCCGCCGCCCGTGTAATTATCCCCGTCCCGTATGTTTACCTCGTCAATGGTGTCGAACAGGCGATCCGACGCGAAACGGACAAACACATCCGACATGCCCGGCTCTACCCCCGAACCGACAATGGCCGTAATGCCCGCCTCTTTCCAGGCTTCGTGCCGGGCGAACTGGTAGTCCCCCAGTTTGACATTTACCCGCTCAAAGGGCTTTTCCGGGTCCGGCACGGAGGCGGACAAGGCGCAGTCAAGATAGCCCGCCCCGTTCTCAAGGCAGGTATCAAAGATGGTCTTGTTAAAACCGGGATCTACCGCGTTCATCACAAAATTGATCCCGTGCTTCCTGATCAGGGCCCCGATAGTTTCGCCGTCGCGGGCGTCTATCCACTCGGCGGCAAAGCGGGGGCCGGCGCAGAGGGCCGCGACCTTTTTCGCCCTGGAAAAATCGTAATCCGCCAGAATCACCTTTTCCGCCCATGCGGCCTCTTTTCCGGCCAGTTTTAAAATCATGGCGGCGGAGGTTCCTACCCCGCCCGCGCCGATTATCAGCAATTTCATATTTTAAATTGTCATGGGCCGCCTTCTGTCTGTCAATTGGCCGAAATGCATAAATATTTAAGAATATTACAATTAATTGGATATTTAAAACAAATTATGAATGGATAAATACAAAAACCATGATTGATCTTACGAATTTAATATGGTATACTTATAAAGGAAAGGCTGGCGCCGGCCGATCCGCGTTTTCCGGAAAGGCTTCCGGGGCGCGGGTTTATGCACGCCGGGTTTTGAGGCCGGCCCAATCCGCACAGTTTTTAGATACGCAGGAGGTATCCATGAAAAGAAATGCGGGATTTGCGGGGAAATCCCAGACAATTGTTTATGCCAAAGCCCCTTCGGGGGTATTCGTTTCCATCCCGGCTGAAAGCCAGGGCAGAAATCCGGACAAGGCGCGGAAGCTCGTCAACCCCGCGCCGACATTGTTATCGCGTAAAGAGCCATGAGCCGGCCCGCAACCCGGCTGGGTTGAACCGGTTCTGGCCTTCAGCAGGAGGAATACCAATTGCCTTATGAAAAGGTTGGTCAGGAATTAGACAGGGTAATCGGGTACATTAAAACCCGGAATTACACCGATAAAGAAAAAGACCTTATTACAAAAGAAACCATTCAGAATATTGAAACCTACATTAATCCGGGATGGCTTAAATACCGGAAGTCGATGTCTACCAACCACGCGGTAGTCGAATCAAGGGATTACGGGAACTACATCGAGGGCCTTTACGGCGAAAAATTCGTCGACTGTTTCGGCGGTTTCGGCATCTTTACCTGCGGCCACCACAACAGCGAGATCATTGACGTGGTAAAGTCCCAGCTTGATTTCCAGGCCCTGCATTCCCAGGAATTGCTCGATCCTTTCAGGGGCTATCTTGCGAAAGCGGTGGCGGATATTACGCCGGGGGACCTGCAAAAATGTTTTTTCACTAACGGCGGCGCCGAGGCGGTGGAGATGGCCCTTAAGCTCGCCCGTATCGCCACCGGCGCGAGTTACTTTGTCTCGATGGTAAACGGCTTCCACGGCAAGTCCATGGGCGCCATTTCGGTAACCGGCAAGGCCAGCTACCGCATCCCCTACCTTCCCATGGTACAGCAGGTCGATCACGTAGGTTTCGGCAGATCCGAGGAAATCGACAAGGCCATACGCGAACGGTACGCGGTGGGGGGAAAGGTCGCCGCGGTTATTCTCGAACCCATACAGGGCGAGGCGGGCGTCATCGTGCCTCCCGCAGGGTATCTGAGGGAAGTCAGGGAAATCTGCGACAAAAACCGCGTACTCCTCATCTTTGACGAAATACAGACCGGCATGGGCAGGACCGGCACTTTCTGGCGCTGCCAGGCCGAAGATGTCACTCCGGACATCATGACTTTCGGCAAGGCGTTCGGCGGCGGGGTCATGCCCATCACCGGCATAATCTGCCGGCCCAGCCTTTGGGTCAAGGAACTGGTGGATAACCCCTTCCTCCTGGGGTCGCCCACTTTTGGCGGCAACCCCCTGGCCTGTTCGGCGGCTATCGCGACCATCAAGTACATGATCGACCACGACGTGCCGGGCCAGTGCCGGGAAAAGGGGGCCAAGCTCAAGGCGGAGCTTCTTTCACTGAAGGAACGCTTCCCCGATCTTATCCAGGATGTACGGGGCGTGGGCCTGATGCTGGCCGTGGAATTTTTCAACAGCGAAATCGGTTACGAGACCGCGAAAGGCATGTTCTCCCGGGGCGTGATGACGGCAGGGACCCTGCTCAACGCCAAATGCATCCGCTTCGAACCGGCTTCGGTACTGACCGACGAGATCATCGGCATTATCACCAGCCGCATGGGGGAAGCGCTGGAAGACGCCCGGAAAAAATATGCCGCCGGGCAGCTTGGGGACGAAGGGCATTAGCCTTCCGCGCCTGCGCTTTTTAATCCGGGCGCATCCCCGCCTCCGGCGGGGACCGGGCTATCCGGGGCTCCGCGTACCCGCTCCGGCCCCGCCGCTATGCGCCGTGGCGCCTGCGGCCCCCTCCTATCCCTTGCGCTGCACTGAAAACGGCATCCATGCCGTTTTCAGTGCTTTGAGTTTTGCTCCGCAAAACTCATGAAATTGTTGCCGCCGGGCAGCTCGGGGGTGAAGGGCATTAGCCTCCCGCGCCTGCGCTTCTTAATCCGGGCGCATCCGGCGTCCGTGCCGGCCCGGCTGCGCCGGAAAGCGGTTCCGTTAATTTAACCCGTAAGCCCGCCGGATTTCGGCTATGTGCCAGAGGCCCTTTTTGTCCTTTTCCAGGGCAAGCTCGTCCGAACAGGGAATGCCCGCCGGGAGGGGCAAGGGGGCTTTGTTTTCGGCATCAGGGGCGGCGGTATTGCCGCCTGATTCCGGGTATGGATTAAAGAAAAGGTACTTCGCCCGGTAGCCCAGGCGGCCGTCGCTTTCGTCCGTATCTATTCCTTCAAGCCGCAGGCCGTCTATCCCGAACACCGCCTTCGCGGAAACCCCGCCGCCGCTTTCCCGCCACTCTTCCGGGCTGATAAAGGCCGTTTGGGCTTCGTATGCCTGCCTTACCTTGCTTACCACGTAGAGGCTGGTTATCATGTTGATGTCGTCTTTTCCCGCGCCGCCTGTCACGCAGGCTGCCGCTGTTTCGTGGTCCATGGCGGTGATAGCCCTGTAATAGCTTTCAACAACCGCGGCGGCGTCCATGCCCCGGGTACTGGGCCCGTCAAGCCGCGCCCGTATCACGCTGCCCGCAACAAGCGCGGCGGCCAGCACCGCCCCGAGAACCGCCAGGATGGCGGTACGGTTCCGGCTGAGGAATCGTTTCGCTTTTACCGTTTTTTCGCGCTTTTGTAAAAAGCGTTTCCGTTCCGCTTCCAGGGCCAGCCTTTCTTCCCGGCCAATATCGCGGAAAAACCCGGCCGTTCCGGCGGCGCTGCCGGCAACGCCGCCGGCAGCCTCCGCGGCGAAAAGCCGCGCAAAGTCCGCGAGCAGGGGCCGGCCGGTTCTGAGCTTCGCACGGGGGGAAAGGGCCGCCGTGATGAGCGCGGCGGCTTCCGCCGAAATGCCGGGGGCCGCCAGGCGCGGGGGGGTAAAAACGCCTTCCCGTATATCCTCGCGGAGTACGTCCCGGTCGCGGCACGGATAGGGGGGGCTGCCTGAAAGCGCGCGGTAAAGCAGGGCGGCGGCGGTAAATACATCGGCTTCCTCCCCTGAATAATCCGGGTGCGACCAGCGTTCAGCCTTGTTTATCCATACCCCGGCGCCTCCCGCGTCAAAAACCCGCCGTACCGCGGCTTCCGGCAGAAAGAGCACGGTTTCCGCCTTTTCATCGACAAGGGCCGCGCCCGGCCAGGGAAGGGGCCGGCCTTCCAGGGGAAGGGCGGCCCTTGCGCGGACCCAGGCGGCAAGGGCCGCGAGCGCGCCGGGCGCGTTACAGGGTGCGGGGCCGTCCCCCTGATCGGCGATTTCGTCAAGGGAAAGCCCGGCAAAATCCGGCCCCCAGACAACCATGACCGGCCCCGGCCGCCCGTTCACCGCCATTTCCTCTATTCCGCCGGGACGCCAGGGCCCGGGCTGCCCGACAGGAAGACTCCCCGGCGGGACAAGCCAGCCCGTCCCGGCGGCGAGAAACCCAAGCCTTGACCGGGCAAAAGCCTCCGCGCTTAAACCGGTGTCAAGCCCCAGAACCTTCCTGCCTCCGTATTCAAACCGGAAAATGCCGTTCATGGCGTTATTTCACCGGGCGTCGGGCGAGTAAAGGTAACGGAAATATTCCATGTCCGTGGAAAGGGTCTTGTTCAAAGCGGGGACCGTGTTCCGGTAGGATTCTATTGCCCGCCAGAATTCGAAGAAAGACCTGTCCTTGCCGTAAGCTTCCGCGTAAATACGGGTGGCTTCGGCGTCGGCCCCGCCGCGTATAGCTTCCGAACGCGCGTATGCGGCCGAAAGCAGGGAACGGCGCTCGTTGTCCATCTTGCCCATCCATTCGGCCTTTTTCCCCTCGCCTTCGGAGCGGTAGGCCTCGGCGATCTGGTTGCGCTCCTTGATCATACGGGCATAGACACTCTGCGTAAGCTCGCCCGAATAGCCGATCTGCCGGGTTACCACGTCGATAAGCTCAATGCCGTATTCAGGAACCATGCGCCGCGAGCGGCTGAGGATCTCCTCTGCAAGCTGCCGCCTTCCCCTCTGGATAGGCTCCCGGTTGCTCTCGCCCTGGATCGCGGATACGGGGATATTGCCGGAGCCCGCCGCGCCGGCAGGATCGGGAATTTCAGCCGTATCCTGCTTTTCCAGAATGATGTTGGAATTCCGCACCGATTCTCTTAAATAGTTTTCCGCGACCACGGTCTTTACCTCGGAATCGATAACCTCGGCAAGTTTCTGGTAGGCTCTGTTAATCGTAGTAATAGATTCGTAGAATTTCTTCGGATCGGATATGCGCCACCGGGCCGTGACATCGGCAAAGATATACTGTTTCTCCCTGGTAGGGATACTTTTCTGTTCCCCGTCCCAGGCCATGATCCGTTTGGGATAGCGTACCGCTTCATCGACAAAAGGCGCCTTTATATGAAGCCCCGCCTCTGTCACTACATTGATAATCTTCCCCATCTGGACTACCACGGCCTGTTCCCCCTCGTCAATTACATAGAAGGGCCCAATCAGCATAATCGCGATGGCTAATAGAATAACAGTTATCAGAATCGCAATAATTTTTTTCACGTTAATTCCCTCCCCGCGCCGTACCCAGGTTTCGCAGCGGCAGGAAATTGTCAAAATTGCGGTCGATAATTACCGTTTCCCTGTCGTCCTTAAACACTTCTTCTACCATTTCGTAGTAGAGACGGCGGCGGGTAATTTCCGGCGCCTTGCGGTACTCTTCGTACACCGAATCAAAACGCGCCACATCGCCCTGGGTCCGGTTAAGCCGTTCCGTGGCATAGCCCTGCGCCACCTGGATCAGCCGTTCCGACTCGCCCTTGGCTTTGGGTATCTCCGCATTGTAGGCCTGCAGACCTTCGTTGATAAGCCGGTTCATGTCCTGCTCGGCCTTGTTTACATCGTCAAAGGCCTCCTGCACGCCCGGAGGCGGATCGATATTCTGGAGTTTTACGGCGATCACGCTGATGCCCAGGCCGAAACTCCGGAATGTCTCGTTCATGATATTCATGCCCTCAATTTCAATGGCGCTCCGCTCCGGCCCCATAATGTCCATGATGGTGCGGTCCCCTACCAGCATATTGATAGCCGATCTGGACACATCGCGTATGGTTTTTTCCCTTTCCATCACATTAAAGGTCCAGGCCACGGGATCCACGACACGGTACTGGATGATCCATTCCACATCGATGATGTTAAGGTCCCCGGTGAGCATGGTAGATTCCCTGGTTTCGCTCGCGTAGGTCGACGAAATACCGCTCTGCAGAGTCCGGAAGCCGAATTGTTCGGTCTGGACATTCTTGACATTCACTACATAATGCCTGTCAATACCGAAGGGCAGCTTAAACTGAAGCCCCGGCCCGGCAGTGGTATGGTATCTCCCGAAACGGGTAACCACCGCCTCTTCGGTTTGGTCCACGATATACACGCTGGTTCCCAGCAGAACGATCACCGCGACAGCGGCAATAACCAGGAGGACAGTCGCCGGGCGTAATACGGCGGCCACCCTGGAAGGGGTAACATTTTTCACGGAGTCTCCTCAGCCGGAACGGCAAAACCCGCCTCCGGCTCATTCCAAAGTAACGCTTTGAATGCCAAAGGTCAATAAATAGATGCCGGACGCCGCGATAAACGCGGGGGAATTCCCGCCTTCCTGTTTCCGGCGCATCCGGCCATACCGGCCCGGCTGCGCCGGAAATTCGCCTCCATGCGGGATTTTCAGCGTTCGATCCCCGCCCTCGCCTTAATACCCCGGTCATACGGATGCTTTACCTTTCGGACATCGGAAAAATAATCGGCCGCTTCGGCGAGCCAGGGGGTGGGATTCCTGCCGGTAAGCACGATCTCCAATCCCGCCGGTTTGTCTTTAATGAGGGAACGGAGTTCCTCCTCGCCAAGCATATTGATATTTACCGCGTCAAGTATCTCGTCAAGGACCA
>JAIRYB010000016.1 GCA_031267955.1 Spirochaetaceae bacterium
CCAGCCTGCCCCGTACCGAAGCGCCCAAGGAGAAATCCCAGACAGGGACTTTTTCGTTTGCCGCAGTGTACCCGGCCTTTACCCTGAAACTCAAAAAGCTTACCGGAAAAGAGATATTCCCCGAAATTTTAGCGGCGCCGAATTCCCAGGGGGCGGGGACGGGGAGAGGCGGGATCGTCCCCTCCGTTTCCGCCGCGCTAACGCCGCTTACCGATCCCTGAAATCCGAAACCAAAAGACCCCAGATTAAAACCTATGCCGGTTTCCGCCCTATCCGCGATCCTGTCCCGGTTCCGGGCGTCCCGGCTGAACTCGGCGCTTACCCTTACCGGCCTGAACGGGAGGAATCCCCCTGTTCTTAAATTTGAGGGGAAGCGGTAGTAAAGCGAAAAAGCGCCGCGGTTAAAATCCCCGCCAAGTTTCGGAGCACGAATGTCCAGGCCGCCCCTGATAAAGCTTGTCCGTCTCCACTTCCATTCGAAGCGCCCCGCGGCGCGGAAAGCCGCCCCAACCGCCGTTCCCGCCCGGTCAACAAAACGTTCCTCCGCGCCGCTTATTCCCAGATTGAGCTCCCAGGGCCTGCCCCAAAGCCGCAGGGCCGTGCTGCCGTAAAGCCCCCGGCCCCAGGCAAAGGTCTCCGATAGAGCGCCGTCCGCCGCGACGGAAAAAAACGGGCTGCCAAAGAAAAGGCCGAGGCCGTAGAGCCTTGTATCCCGTTCCGGGAGCGGGGGCGTTTCCGAAAACCACGCGGAAGCCTTGCGGGGGGCAAGGCGGCGGCCGGTGTAGACACCTTCGGCCCTAAGGCCGGTTTTGGCGGGAAGCTGGGTATCCAGACCCGCCCCGAACGAGTGGTTAAAGACGCCGTCAAACTGGGCCGTAGCGTAGGGCCGGAAAAGGGTATTTGGAGAAAACAGGTTAAGCCAGGGACTGCCAAGGTAAAGGTAGGATTCCGTTTCCGCCGTGGAGGACGGCTCGGTGCGAAGATCCGCCGCCATAGGCTTGCGGGCGTCCGCGAAAGGCAGCGACTTTCCCCACGGATTGCGGAGCCGCGCCGGAAGCCCCCATTCTTCAAGCGTACCGTAAAGCAGCCTCGATCCGGTTTTGTTGTGGTAAAGCCCCCCGGAAAAAGCTGTGTTTCCGGTTTCCCGGTCTTCCCAGAAAAAGCCGGGGCGTTTATCGAGTATCTGGGCCCGGGCAAGAAGCCCAAAGGCCCCCAGGCGGAAATCCCCCCGGTTGGCAAGGTTTCCCGGGAAATCCCAGGACCCGGTCCAGAGGGCGCTTGCCGAAAAGTCCGGCAAAAATTCCTGCTTTGCGGCGCCGCCGGAAACAGTTTTGCCCGTGTCCTCCGCCCCCGCGAAAAAAGCCGCCCCGGCAAAGAGCAGGACGGCAAAAAACGGGCCAAACGGGCGGCGTAATGAAAAAGGGAATTTATTCATACCCTTATTAGGGGTCGAATATGCTGTTTTGCTTTAATCCGACGGGAAAAAAGCGGGAAAACTGTCTAAGGGTTTATCGGGAACAAGGCCGGGACGGGCGGCTTCGCGCTAATCTTCTTCGCGGGAATCCAAAAAAGCCCGCAAAAACAGGTTGTTTTCCCGCAAAATCGCCCGCCAGTCCGAACCCTCGGCATACCAGAACTCGCCTACAAACATACGCACCCCAAGATTCCACGCGGTCCCGGTAACGCTTCGGAAATCGACATGGCCGGTTCCATAGGGTACCTCCCGGTAAACGCCGGGTTTTGATTCCTTCAGGTGGAGCGCGGCCAAATGGCCCCGGCCGGTTTCAAGATCGTATGCCGCCGGTTTTCCGTAAAGACCGGCGGCGTTGGTAATATTTCCCGAATCGGGATAGACCTGCAAATACGGGGAATTGATCTTGCCGACCCAGTACATCGCCTTTTCCACCGTATCGAGGAAAGGGGTCTCCATCGTTTCAAAGGCAAGTATAATTCCCTGCCGGGCCGCGATAACAACGGAGCGTTTCAGATTTTCGGCAAAATATTGGCGGGTGCTTTCATCACCCTTTTTGTAATACACATCGTAACCGGCAAGCTGGATAATCCGCACCCCCAGGCGGGCTGCCAGGGAAACCGCTTTTTCCATAATGACAAGGCCGCGTTCCCGGACGGCGGGGTCCGGATCGCCCAGGGCAAAACGGCGGTGGCCGCTCAGGCATATCGAGCATACGGGAACGCCGGTTTCCTCCATGGCGTGACGCAGGGCATGAATCTCCGGATCCGCCCAGTCCAGTCGGGCAAGTTTTTCGTCGGTTTCATCTATCGAAAGTTCCAGATAATCAAACCCGGCGGCTTTTGCCTCCGCCAGCTTTTCCGAAAGGCCAAGGCTGCCGGGCATGCTTTTTTCGTAAAGCCCAAGACTGTAGTAACGGCTATGCATTAAACGCCCCCTGCCCGCAATACGCTTATCTTCCGGGTACCTATATCCGAAAAGGCTAGGGCAAAGCTTGCCGGCCCGCAACAGGGCGGCGGCAAATTCGCGTCACAAAATGCTTTTTTTAAATCTTTCAGCATATTTACTCCTATACTTCAAACCGGTTCCATACCGTATCCAGGGCTTCGCAAAGCGCCGTATATTTTTCGTATTTGGGGCGGTACAGAACGCTGTTTTTCGGATTTGGAAAAACCGGGGGGGATATCCGCACCATCGCTTCCGCAGCTTCATTATAATCTTTGTATACCCCTGAGGCAACCGCGGCGGCCATTCCGCATCCCAGGGCGCCAAGTTCCTTAACGCCCGTAACTGTTTCTACAGGAAGTTCCAGAACATCGGCGAACATTTGCACCCAGAACGGGGAATTCGCGGCGCCCCCGGCCAGCCGTATTGCTTCCGGCGCTTCCCTTATTGAAAGCAGCTTGTCAATGTGGCTCTTGGCGGAAAAAACCACCCCTTCGAACACTGAACGCAGCAGGTGCGCTTTGCCGTGAAAATTCGTCAGGCCGATAAAACTAGCCTTGGCCAGCGGGTGGCGGTTGGAACCGTAGAGGAAGGGCAGAAAATAAACGTCGCAGGAATCGGGGGGGACGCTCCCCGCCAGTTCATCCAGGTACTGATACAGTTTTTTGCCTTCGGGAACTTTTTCATTCTCAAAACAATTCTGAATGACCCATTCCAGATTCCCCGCGCTGGTGGCGCTCGATTCCTCAAGCAGATAGAAACCCGGAATGGCGTAGAGGGAATTCATCGCCACGCAGGTACCGGTAATGGGAGCCCCGGCGATAAATTCGTTAATACTCCAGGTGCCGGTTATGGTACAGAGATGCTCCGGCCTGGTAACCGACATGGCGATAGCGCAGGAATCAATGTCGAACATGCCGCCGGCCACGGGGGTCCCCGGGGCAAGCCCGGTCAATTCGGCGGCTTCCGCCGTGACCGCGCCGCAAAGTTCGCTGGAATAGCGCAAGGGCGGTACCATATCGGCGGCCTCCTCAATGCCCAGCACGGCGAGCAAATCCCGGTCAATAGAGGCATCGCGGACATTCATCAGCGCGGACCCGGAAATATTGGTAGCCTCGCTCCAGGCTTCGCCGGTCAGACGGAAACGGATATAATCGGTTACCGAGAAAGCCCAGCTGATATTGTCATAAACAGCCCTGTCGTGTTCCTTGAACCAGGCCAAAAGCGATACCGGCTGGCACGCCATAATCTGCTGGCAGAGACGGGGGTATACGGAATCAAAAGCCCCTTCCTGTTTCCACTTTTCGGGGTACTGCCAGGCCCGGTTATCCGTAGAAATAATGCCGTTATAGGCGGGCTTCCCATCCCTGCCCCAGGGATAAAGCCCCTTCCCGTGGCCGCACACCGCAAGTCCCGCAATGGCCGCAGGAGGCGCCCCGCTGCCGGCGATTACCTGCCTGATGCAGGCGCAGTTTTGCTCCCACAGATTCACCATATCCCGTTCCGTATAACCCGGCCGGGGCGTGATAACCGCTGTTTGACGGGAAGCCACCGCAAGTTCCTTCCCATCCAGAGAAAAAAGAGCCGCTTTTATGACCGTCCCCCCGTTATCAATACCCAGAACAAACCGTTCCTGCGCCATAAATCGGCCTCCGGCAAAAGTAATTGGTTTCAAACACAGGGTACTATGAATACCCGGATATATTAATTATACACATTCTTCCCCCGGCAATTCCTGTATTCGAGGGGGGTTAATACCCCGGAATTCTGCTCCAGGGAGGCTCATTCAGCCGTTTATGGCGGAACCTGCGGGCGGAATTCCCGGAGTCTATTCGGGAATAAAGCGAGAACAAGCCGGAATCAGGTTTCGCCAAACAATAACGGCACAGACAAAGGGGTTGATAGGAAAAAGTGAAATTTGTTTACGCGCCCGGTATATGCGGGCTAATACTGCTGAATTTTGGTCCGGCCACCCATAGAGCAGACACCGGGCCATATTACCCGCAACGCCGGAAACATTCCGGCGTTTTCCAAGGGCCGAGTCCGAAACCCGGCCCTTAATGGCTTACATAAACTGAGCCACGTTCTCCTTGGTAACCGCTTTAAAGGGGATCCAAACATCGTCCATTTTTTTCTGGCCCGCCTCAAGAAGCTTAATTGCAGCGTCAACACCGCCCGCGCCCTGGCCCGCCGCGTCCTGGAAAACTGTCGCGTCAAGACGCCCCGCGTCAATAGCTTTAAGCGCGTCGGCAATGGCGTCAACGCCAACGATGACTACTTTGTCTTTTACGCCCTTGGCTTCGGCTGCTTCAAGAGCGCCCATAGCCATATCATCGTTCTGGCAAATGATGGCGTCAATGTTGTTGTTGTATTTTGTAAGCCAGTCCTCGGCAAG
>JAIRYB010000062.1 GCA_031267955.1 Spirochaetaceae bacterium
CGATTTCGCGGTAAGTTTTTTGAATTTCATAACTAAAATCATAACTAAAATCGGGTAGTGTTTATACGTTTAGATCTGGCAAAAAATAAACAGGAATATACCATCGTATTTCAACAGGAACTTTATCGTCCTGAACATTGGTTACAATTAATGCTTAAAATAGCAACAAAAGGGAATACGATATTGAAAATAAAGAATCCCCGCCATGAATGGGTGAACGCAAGGGTGTCAGTCACCAAATTTCCGGATAAATTTTTATTGTGAAAAAGAGTGCATGGCGCCATGTTAGGCAGTGAAGAAGGGCTGTCCGGGGATTGCTCCCGGCGGCCCGCATCTGCTGACGCTCCGCTTTGCGCGCACGTTGAAAAAGCTCGTCTTTCACACTATGATTTATAAATAAGTATAAATGCCAAGTACAAGGACAGCGTTTTCTCATTCCTCTTTAACGATCCCGGCCCGAATTCTGGGTATTGTACAACGGGACCACGCCGGGGAGGTGTTGAATATGTTATTGGAAGAATACACGGTGGAAGACGCGATGGCCCTTATGCGAAAGGAAAGTCTTGAGGAAAGTCTTGAGGAAGGTAGAGAGGAAGCTGTGAGAGATTTGCTGAAATACGGTATGAGTCCCGAACAGGCGGCGGAAGCCTTGAAAATGCCCTTGGAAACAGTTACCGGGATTCAGGGGAGAATGAGCTAATCCACGCCGGGGAGGTATTGAATATGTAGAACGTATTTTTTGCCGCCCGGCTGGAATCGATAAGAAGAAGTCGAAATTAAAGAAGGGAAAAAGAAAAACTTAGGTTCCTAAAACCTTCTCCGACCGCAATAAATCCATATCTTTGCCCCCTGTTCATTGCGCCGCCCGCCGCTTCCCTAAACCCCCGCTTGGAACTATAATGGACTACCATGAACGAACGGCTTGAATCGCTTTTGAAAAGATACGACGAACTCTCGCTTATAATCCAGGACGCGGATCTGGTCAGGGACCAGAACAAATACAAGGCCCTGATGAAGGAATACTCCCAGCTCAGCTCGATCCACGATGTGAACGCCGAAATCGCGGAACTTGCGGCCCAGATGAGCGATACCCGCGCCCTCGTTCAGGACGAAAAGGACCCGGAGATAAAGGAGCTTGCCCGCGAGGAGCTTAAAGACCTGGAACAGCGGCATAAAGACGCCGACGACCGGCTTAAATTCCTGCTCATCCCCAGGGACCCGCTGGACGAAAAAAACATCATCATGGAGATCCGGGCCGGCACCGGCGGCGAGGAAGCCGCCCTTTTCGCGGCCGACCTTTACCGCATGTATTCCCGGTTCGCCGAAAACAGGGGCTGGGTTTTCGAGATCATGAACGCCAACGAGACGGAACTCGGCGGCTTTAAGGAAATTGTCTTTTCCATCAGCGGCAGCAATGTATACGAAAACCTCCGCTACGAATCCGGGGTCCACCGGGTCCAGCGGGTCCCGGCCACCGAGGCATCGGGGCGCATACACACTTCCGCCGTTACCGTGGCCGTACTGCCGGAAGCGGATGAAACTGAAATCGACATAAAGCAGGAAGACCTGCGCATCGATGTAATGCGCGCGGGCGGCCCCGGCGGCCAGTGCGTCAACACCACGGACTCCGCGGTACGCATAACCCACCTCCCTTCCGGCATCGTGGTCCACTGCCAGGACGAAAAAAGCCAGATCAAGAATAAAGCTAAAGCCATGCGTATACTCCGCGCGCGCGTCTACGAGATGGAAGCGGCAAAGGCCCAGGCCGAACGTTCCGAGGCCCGCAAAACCCAGATAGGCTCGGGGGACCGTTCCGAAAGGATACGCACCTACAACTTCCCCCAGAACCGCCTAACCGACCACCGCATCAGCCTGACCCTCTACAAGCTGGACCTGATAATGCAGGGGGATGTGGCCGAACTTTTCGACGCCCTCAAACTTTCAGCGAGGGAAGAATTACTGCGCGCCACAGCGTCATGAGGGGGAGCACAACCAAAAAACGCCCCGCGTTTTTTGGCCGGGGGTTTGGCCGGGGCCAAACCCCTTCAATTCAGCCCGCCAAAACTTCCACCCCCGCCGACGCTGCTCCCCCCGGCTCCAAAGGTTTTTGCCCGCGGCAAAAACGCTTTTCCGCTCCCCCCGCTCATTGTTCCCCGCCATGACAATAAAGCAGGCGCTTGGCGAAGCGGCCTCCCGGCTTTCCTCCGCCGGCATTGATACGCCTTCCCTTGACGCCTCCCTCCTCATGGCGGAAACACTGCGCACGGACCGTTCCCGCCTGGTACTCGCCTGGGACGAGCCGCTCCCGGAAAGCGGCTGGCGTTTCTTCGACAGCCTCCTCTGCCGCCGCCTTTCCGGAGAACCTGTTGCGTACATCCTGGGCCGCAGGGACTTCCGCGGCCTTGATTTCGCCGTAATCCCGGCGGTCCTCATCCCCCGCCCGGATACGGAAACCCTGGTGGAGGCGGCCCTTGAAACCGCGCGGGAAATCGCCGGGGCTTCCGGGGAAACAATCCCGGTCCTTGACCTCTGCACCGGATCGGGCGCGGTGGCAATAGCCCTGAAACACGAAATGCCGGAACTTGAGGTCTACGCCTCGGATATCTCGCGGGAAGCCCTTGCCTGCGCCCGGGGCAACGCAGCGCGGCTTCTGCCGGGAAACAGCATTACCTTTATCGAAAGCGATCTTTTCGCCGCGTTCGGCGGCCCGATGGAAAACGCCGATCCCGGGCGCGGCCCCGTTCCATGCGTCTTCAGCGTCATCGTCTCAAACCCGCCCTACATACCAGCGCGGATCCTCCCCTCGCTTTCGCCGGAAGTACGGCGCGAACCGCGTCTCGCCCTTGACGGCGGGGAAGACGGCCTCGGCCTCATCGGCAGGATAATCGCCGGCAGCCCGCGCCGGCTCGCGGACAACGGCGCGCTTCTCCTGGAGGCTGACCCCCGGCAGATGGAATCGATTTCCGCCATGCTTGAATCGCAGGGCTATAACAGGGTACAAAGGTACAACGATCTGAGCCAAAGGCCGCGGGTAATCCGCGGCTTTCTACGGGGGCGCCATGGATGAAGAAAAACACTGCCTCGCTTATACCGTTTCCCCAGCTCCTCAAGGAAAGGTTCGGCTTTTATAGCGGCGCCGAACAGGAAAGAATTAAAGACGCGGTATCATGGGCGCAGCCGTACTACGGCCCCGGCAGCCGGACGGCTTCGCAATCCCTGGAAACGGCGGTAATACTGGCCGATCTCCGCCTTGACGCGGACGCGGTAATAGCCGCCGTACTCCACAAAGCCCCGGAACACGCCTTCCCGGCAGAAAACCCTGCCCATGCAAACGCGGCGGCCCGCGTGAAGAACACGGTGCGCAGGCCCGGACACCCGGACGCCGCGCCCGGCGCCGCCGCTTTCCACGAGGCGGTCAGGGAACGTTTCGGCGGCGATGTCGCTTTCCTGGCCGAAGGCGCCGCCCGGATAGCCGGAATTTCCGCCACCAATAAAACCATCCAGGAAGCGGAAAATGTCCGCAAGATGCTCTTCGCCATGGCAAAGGACATACGGGTTATCTTCATCAAACTGGCCGATAAACTCACCGTCATGCGCGGATTCGACAGGCAGCGGGCAAACAACGATTCCGTGTCCCTGCGCAGGGAAAGCGCGCAGGAATGCCTCGACATCTACGCGCCCCTTGCGGACCGGCTCGGCATTTCCTGGATGAAAGACGAACTGGAGGACCTTGCCCTCAAAAACCTTAAAGGCGATGTTTTTTCCCGGATAAAAGAAATTGTATCGCTTAAAAAAGAGGAACGGCAAAAATACCTTGATACGGTAAGGGATATCATCATAAAAGAAGCCGCGGCCGCGGGTATTGATATCGAAGTCGAAAGCAGGCCGAAACACTTTTATTCGATTTATCAAAAGATGAGGAAGCGCGGCAAGGGGCCGGAAGAACTCTACGATCTTTTCGGCATAAGGATACTCTGCGCGGGCATTGAAAACTGCTACACCCTTCTGGGCCTGGTACACCGGCTCTGGAAACCCCTGGACGGGCGCTTTAAGGACTATATCGCCATGCCCAAGGCCAACGGTTACCAGAGCCTGCACACCACCGTATTTGTGCCGGGGGCCGCTCCCGCTTCCGGAGCGCAGGTCCCCGGACAGCGCTTCCCCTGGTCCCCTCTCGCGGAAAAATACGGGGACGGCCAGCCGCTGGAAATTCAGATCAGGACGCGGGAAATGCACCAAGTCGCCGAATACGGTATCGCCAGCCACTGGCTCTACAAAAAGGGTTCCGCCAGCGAGATAGTCCGGCCCGGCGACCTGCCCCTTATCAACCGGCTCAAGGACTGGAAACTTGGTGAAACCGATATTTCGGACGGCCAGAGTTCCGCCTCGTTTCTCGATGACATTAAAAGGGAACTGCTTAAAGATTCGATCTATGTCTTTACGCCCCTGGGCAAGGTGATAGAACTTCCGGCGGGCGCCAGCCCCATAGACTTTGCCTATGCCATCCATACGGAGATTGGAAACCACTGTTCCGGCGCAAAAGCCGGCGGCTCTATAGTCCCCCTAAGCTGCGAGCTGCAAAACACCCAGGTAGTAGAAATACTCACAGCTACCAACGCCCATCCCCATATCAACTGGCTGCGTATCGCGAAAACCTCAAAGGCGCGCAACAAGATACGTTCCTGGCTCCAGCAGAACGACAGCTCGGTAATCATCGAAAAAAACGTAGTGGCATACGGTTCAAAACGCGGGCGCCCGCAGGGCCCCAGGCCGGCCGCATCGGACCCCGGAAAGAAAGACGCCGCGCGCGCTGCCGGAAGCGGCGCCCGGCCGGCCCCCCAGGCAAACACCGCTTCCCCGCCGCCGGCCCCCGCGCCGGTCCAGGAAGTCATTCAGAACCTGGGCAGGGACGCGGGCGCGCTTCAGGTACGGCTTGAGTCAGAAGGAGGGCCGGCCGGCAAAAACATGATGATACGCTTCGCCCGCTGCTGCCATCCGGTAATAGGCGATCCGATTACCGGCTACGTATCCCGGGGCAGGGGAATAATCATCCACCGGAAAAACTGCCCCAATCTGGCAAACATACCCGATTACAGGGAGCGGAAGATCGAGACCGAATGGGAAAAATCTTTGGATATACTCGTAAAACGCTTCAAGGTAGAAGCGCGCCTGCAAGCGGAACTCTTCCCGGAAATCGAGGGCGCCATCCGCAAATACCAGGGCCACCTGATCGAAGGCCGACTCGAAGAAAGCGCCCCGAACCGCATCACAGGTTTTTTCACCATGCGGCTGGAATCCCCGGGCAGCCTGAATAAAGTTATTAAAAGTATCAGAAACGTCCCCGGGGTCTTAAACATATACCCCATCGCCTGAACCGGCCGCTCCGGAATCAGGATGCGGCGGGAAGGCTTTTCTTGCCGTGCTTAATCGCCGCCCGGCAGGTCTTGCAGACCTTTACCTTGGTCCCCCCGGCGTCCTGTTCGTAGAGCAGCTTTACGTTTTCCCTCTTACAAACCGGGCATTCGCCCCTGCCGCGGGAAACCTGGTCCCTTATCCCCTTGCCCCTGTGCGCTTTAGACATCTCTTTTCTCCCTGTTTCGCCCGCCGCAGCGGCCTCTCTGAAACCGGTGGGCGGGCCATGCAAAACGGCTTTCCGCAAGCCGCCCCGTTTATCGGCGGTTAAACTATTTCCTGCCGGCGGTTTTACTCTCGGCCTTTGCCTGTTTTTTCTTTTCCTTCCTGGCCGTTTTGCCGGAATCCTCGCCGGTTTCCAGCTTGTAGTCAACAAGTTCCAGGATCACTATCTCGGCCGCGTCGCCGTAGCGGCGGCCAAGCTTCAGGATACGGGTATAGCCGCCGGGCCGTTCCTTCATGCGGATCGCGATATCGGTAAACAGTTTTGCTACTATTCCCTCGTCAAAAAGGCGGCTTGAAACAATACGCCGGTTATGCACCGAATCAACTTTCGCCCTTGTGATCAGTTTTTCCGCGCTCCGGCGGATCTCCAGGGCCTTGGCCTTGGTAGTTTTGACCCTTTCGTACCGGAACAGGCTGGTCACCATATTGCGGTGAAGCGCCTT
>JAIRYB010000067.1 GCA_031267955.1 Spirochaetaceae bacterium
CCCCGGTTCCAGGACCGCCCTGTTAAACCGCCCCCCTACGCCCTTTTCGCGTATTTCTTCATGTCAAAGAAAACCGCGACAATAATAATGGCGCCCTTTACCAGGTACTGGTAGTAGGAATCAATGGCAAGAAAGCTCATCCCGTAGTTGATAAGCCCCATGGTAAATATGCCGATTATCATGCCGCTTACGGTCCCGACGCCGCCGTTCTGGGAAACCCCGCCCACCGTGACCGCCGCTATGGCGTCAAGCTCCATGCCGTTCGCGGTAAGGGCGTTGGCCAGGGCAAGGCGGCTCGCCAGCAGCACCCCGGCGCAGCCGTACAGCAGCCCCGCGTAAAGGTACACGCAGACCAGGTTCTTCTCCACATTGATGCCCGACACCCTCGCGGCCTGGGCGTTCCCGCCTATGGCGTAGAAATTGGTGCCCTGCCTGGTATGTCTCAGCAATACCCAGATAACAATGCCGATAAGCAGCACGTAGACGCCCAGAAAGGGGATCTGGAAGAAGGGGGGGCCGAAGGAATTCTGGGCTATGGTCTTGAACGCCGGGGTAAGGGAGCTTACAATGGCGGCCTTGGTATAGATAAGCTGTATGCCCCGGGCTATGGACATGGTCCCCAGTGTCGCGATAAAGGGGGGCAGTTTCCCGTAGGCGACAAGAACCCCGTTGAAAAGCCCGAAAAGGCCGCCCGCGGCTATGCCCGCCAGTATTGGCACGATAAGGGGGAAGGAATGGCCGTAGTAAAGGGCCGTCTGGTAGGTGGGAATCTGCGCGAACGATGCCGCCACCGAGGCGGTAAGGCACACCACATACCCGATGGAAAGGTCGATGCCTTTGGTAATAATGATCATCCCCACGCCCAGCGACGCGAAGGCCCGCACCGCCTCGGCAATGATCAGGGTCTTTATGGAATCCCAGGTAAGGGCCCGCCCTCTGGTAAGGATCGCCAGCACAAAAAGCAGCACTACAAACGTAACAAAAGTGGTGTACTTGCTCAAAAACTGCTTCAATTTTATCTCTTTCATACAAACTCCTTGATAAACTTGGTAGCGTAGCGCATAATTTCTTCCTGGGTTGCGTCTTTCTTTGCAAGGGCCCCGGTAAGGCGGCCCTCGCAAAGCACCAGCACCCGGTGGCTCATGCCGATAAGCTCCGGCATCTCGCTGGAAACCATGATAATGGCCTTGCCCTGGTTTACCAGTTCCGCCATGATAGTGTAGATCTCGTACTTCGCCCCCACGTCGATCCCCCGGGTCGGCTCGTCCATGATAAGGATGTCGGGCAGGGTCATAAGCCAGCGGCTCAGGATCACCTTCTGCTGGTTCCCGCCCGAAAGATTCTGGATCATGGTAGCCATGGAAGGGGTCTTGGTCCTGAGCTGCTCGTTCTGGTTCTTTGCCACCTCGGTAAGCCGCCTGTGATCCAGCAGCCCGACCCTGTTCCGGTATTTCCCCAGGGAGGGGATGGTGGTATTGACCGTTATGTCCAGCAGGGGGAATATGCCCGTACTGCGCCGGTCCTCGGTAACAAGCCCTATGCCGGCGTTTATGGCGTTAAGCGGGGTAAGCTTCCTGAGGGGGCTGCCGTTTACCAGCACTTCCCCGGACGCCACCGCCCTGATCCCGAAGACGGACTCCACAAGCTCCGTGCGCTGGGCGCCGACAAGCCCGCCCAGCCCCAGTATCTCCCCCCGGCGCAGTTCAAAGCTGATATCCTTAAACGAGCGGGGGTTCAGGGCGCTCAGGTTCTTTACCTGGAGGCAGACTTCCCCGATAACCGATTCCACCGGCGGGAAGCGGTGGGTAATGTCCCGGCCCACCATCAGGGAAATAAGTTTGCTGTTGTCGATTTCCGTTACAGGGTAGGTGCCGATTACCTTGCCGTCGCGCATTACCGTGACAACATCGGCGATTTGGAAAATTTCTTCCATTTTGTGGGAAATATATATGATCGCCACGCCTTTTTGCCGGAGGTCCCGGATAATCTCAAAAAGGTGGGCAACTTCGTTCTCTGTTAACGATGAAGTAGGCTCGTCCATAACCACGATGGACGCGTTATAGGAAACCGCCCTGGCAATCTCGCAGCCCTGCTGCTGGCTTATGGAAAGGCCGCTCATCCTGGCGCCGGGATCGAACTCGTACTTGAGACTCCGCAGCAGATCCCTGGTATCCTCGGACATTTTCCTGTGGTCAACCAGATGCAGGCCGTTCAACGGCTCCCGGCCCAGCCACAGATTCTGGGCCACCGATCTTTCCGGCACATTGGACAATTCCTGGTGGATCATGGACACGCCGGCGCGCATCGCGTCGGCGGCGCTGTTAAAACGGCATTCCTTCCCGCCAAGCGTAATTTTACCGGCGTCCATCCGGTAAATTCCGAAGAGGCATTTCATCAGGGTGGACTTGCCGGCGCCGTTTTCCCCCATAAGGGCATGAACCGTTCCCGGCCTGACCCGGAAAGTCACATCGTCCAGGGCCAAAACCCCGGGGAACTCCTTAGTCACCCCGATCATTTCCAGAACAGGGGCTGTATCTTCCATAAGCCGCTCCATAAAAAATCGCCGGTCCCGCGGCAACAGAGCGGCGCGCGCCGGAAGAACGCGGGCTGGGCTTTCGCCCCGGCCGCCGTTCCCCCGTATCCGCCGCCGCCGGTCACCGAAGAACCGGCAAATATTCACCCGCTAAAAAACCTAGCAGCCTGTTGCACTTGTGGATTTTTGCATATTCATGCAAAAAATCCCGATTATCGGGGCTGCTTTGGCAGTTTGCATGGTATAAAAATTCACTTTTGTGAATTTTTATACGATTTTGCGCAAAGCGCAACAAACTCCTAGTGGGATTTGTAATAGTCCGAATTCTTGTCGACCGGGACAAAAGGCACCAGATAGCACTGCCCGATGATGGACGCGTCGTTGGCCGGCGGTTCGTCGATGGGCGCGGTAGCCGCGGGAGTCCCGCCCGCGGGATTCCCGGGCTGGTAAGTCCCGGTGGCAATCTGGTAGATCACGTCAAAAGCCGCCGCCGACTGGCCCACCGCGTCCTGAAGGACCGTCGCGAAAAGCTTGTCTTCCTTCATGGAGTTGATGGCGTCCTGGGTAGCGTCAATGCCGTAAACCGGGACCGCAAGGATGGTCCCGTCGCTCGCGTCGGCCTTTGTAAGGCCGTTCTGGATAAGGGATTCCACCGCGCCAAGGGCCATTCCGTCGTTCTGGGCCGCGACCACGTTGAACTGGCCCCGGTAGGCCGCGATCCACGCGTCCATTTTCTGCTGGGACTGGTCCGGGGTCCAGTTGGCGGTGTCACGGGCGACCACGTTCACCGTATAGCCCCGGGTCTTAAGTTCCGCGAGGAGCCCCGCTTCCCGGTTTACCTGGGCCGGATGCCCAAGCTGCCCCAGGATGAGGATCATGTTCAGGGTTTTGCCGGGGGCCTTGCCGGCGTTGGTGTCAAAATAGTCCGCGATAAGCTGGCCCTGGTACCGTCCGCCTACAAATTCCGGGGACGAGGCGAAGAAGAAATTTTTCCCCACTTTAAGGGCATCGGTGGTAGGCTGGATGTTGGAATAGGCCGCGGCCCCGCCTTTTTCCTGGATAAGCTGGTTCATCTGCTCCGAAAGCTCGGATACCACAGGGACAATCACGAAATACTGGAAACCCTGGTTAAGCAGGGTCTGAAGCTGGGTAAGCTGGGTAGCGCCGTCGCTGCGGGCATCCTGGACGTTCAGATTCACGCCGTTTGCCTGGGCCAGCTTCCTGACATTATCGGAATAATCCTTCAGGAACTGCTCGTCCATATTCCGCATAAGCAGGGCTATCTGGGGCGC
>JAIRYB010000100.1 GCA_031267955.1 Spirochaetaceae bacterium
CGGGACAGGCGGCAAGGGTACAGGCACCGGTTCCGGCGGAAACGCCGCCGGGGGAAGATGGTATATCCGGTGACTCCGGCGAGCCTGTAGATGATGAACTCTACATCCTGCCCGAAGCCGAGGTGAGCGCTGAGCGGGACACTCCGGAACTGATTACACGCGAGGAAATGGACCGGGACGGGGCGGCGGATCTCTGGGAGGCGGTGCAGTACACGCCCGGGGTGATCCTTTCCGGCGGGGGGCGGCGAAACGATTCCGCTTTTTCCGTGCGGGGCTACGGCGCGGACAGCGTGCCGGTCTATGTTGACGGTATCGTCATGGCAAACCCTTACCGGGGCGAGGGGGACAGCGCCCGCCTTCTTACCGGCGATCTGGAAAGCGTCGAGATAGCCAAGGGCTATAGCTCGGAACTTTTGGGGGCGAATACCCTGGGGGGCGCGGTGCTTCTCCGTACCGCGAAGCCCAGGGAACCGCTTGAGATTTCACTAAAAACAGGGGCCGGTTTTGACAGCGTTTTTAGTTACGCCGATTCCGCCCACGTTTTCCAGTTAGGAACCAGACAGCGGCTTTTCTACGCCAAGGGCGTGTTCCAGTACCGCGATGTCGATCACTTCAGGCTTCCCGGTGATTTTGAACCGACGGCGCGGAACCCGCAGGAAAAGGGGAACCGGCTCTGGTCGGATTCCAAAGACCTCAAACTTACCCTTATCGGGGGGCTTACCCCGCTGCCGGATCTGGATATCTGGCTTAGCTATGTGTACCAGGACGCGGACAAAGGGCTTTCCCCGCCGGATACGGGCATTATGGATTACGCAATCTGGGACTGGCCGGTATGGAAGCGCCACAGCGTTTCCCTGAACGGCTCCTGGAATCCGGGCGCGTTTTCCGTGGACAGCCTTTTCTATTTTGACAAGTACGACAACCGGCTGGACGAGTATTACAATTACAGGGCCTTTGAGCTTGGCATCCACGCCCCCCATTCAGACTACGATGAATACAGCCTGGGTGGCCGCCTTGTTGGGGGCTGGGACATAAACAGCTGGAATACTGTGCAGGCCGCCCTGACCTATAAAAAAGAGGACCACCGGGGGCTGAGGGGCAGTATTACCGGCGAAGACGACCTTGCCGAGGAAATGCACGTAAACGAGGATACCTGGTCCCTGGGCGCCGAATATGCCGTAACCCCCTGGACGCCCCTTACCCTAAAGGCCGGCCTCGGTTTTGACGCCCTGGTCCCGCAGGAATACTGGAACGACGAAAACGAATACAACAAGCTGCTGGGCGCGGATTACTTTATCGTGCAAAGCCGGAACATGTTCCTCTACACCTGGCAGCTCGGTGTTTTTTACCGGCTTCCCTTTGGAAACCCGGAAAGAGTGAACCAGGAACTTAGGCTTACCTACGCCCGGAAAAACCATTTCCCCACCATGGCCCAGCGCTATTCCACCCGTTTCGGCTCGACCCTGCCCAACCCCCATTTGGGGCCGGAAAAAGCCAACCACTTTGAATTGGGATACCGGGGGTATTTTGGCAAGGACGAATCTGTTTTGGGTTTTAGTCTGAACGCCGCCCTTTACTACAGCGCGATGACCGGCAAGATTGTGAGCGTCGAACTGCCCAACCCCCACTATCCCAGCGCGTCCGTCAATTATTCCCGGAATCTGGACAGTGTCGGTTTCTGGGGCTTCGAACTGGCCCCGGAATTTACGCTGAAAAACTGGCTCAGCGCGGGGATAGCCTTTTCCCTGAACAATTATATTATTAACCACAGCCAGGACGGTATTAAAGTTATCAGCTACTACCCGCGGATTAGCGCCGGCGGGTACGCGGTGGTAAAACCGCTCGCCTTTTTGTCGTTTATCCCCCGCGTCGAGTATATCGGTTCCCGCTACGCCGATACGGAAGGCGTTCAGGAACTGGGCGCTTATTTTCTGGCGGGCTTCAGGATCACCGCCGATCTGGGAAGCTTTGTTTCGGTTTCCGCGGAAATAGATAACATCTTTGATACTTATTACGAAATAAGGCGCTATTCCCCGCAGGCTGGGCGCAGTTTTAACTTTGCCTTGACCTTGAAGTATAAATGAAAAACCACGCCCTGTTTCCCGTTGTGCTATGCGCCTCGGTGTTTTTCCACGCAGGCTTTTTTTTCCTGCTTGCCGTAGAAATTCCCGGCGCGTCCGATCCCCGGGGCAGGGATACGCCGGAGCGGGCATTTTCCCTTGTCAACATCGCCCTTATTGAGCCGGCCGCGCCGGAGCCTCCCCCCTCCCGGCCTGAACCGATCCTGCTCCCCGAAGCGCCGTCCCCGGAACCCCTCCCTGTTCCGGACAACGCCCCGGCGGAAAACTACATTATTACAACAGAAGAAGAAACCGCCGCCGCGGACCGGGAAGCGCAGGATCCTGCCCCTCCCGTACAGGCGGAAAGCGCCGGACCGGGCGGGCGGGCCGCGGAATCTTCCGGGAGAACGGCGGAAGCGGCCGCCCTGACCGCCGAATATGTCAAACGCAATTACAACTACATCCAGCGGCGGATCAGGGACAGGCTGGTGTACCCTTCCCCGGCGCGGAGGGCCGGCATACAGGGGGTAACAGAAGTTAGTTTTATCATTCACGAGGACGGCCGTGTCAGCGCCGTCACGGTGCGGGCGGGCAGCGGCCACGCGGTCCTCGACGAGGCGGCTGTCGCGACCATCCTTGCCGCGGCCCCTTTCCCGGCGCCGCCCGCGGCCGCCCGCATAGCCATACCCATATCGTTCAGGCTGCGTTAGCGGGGGGCACGGACACGGATTCCCGGCGCAGCCGGGCCGGCAGGACGCCGGCTGCAACAATTCCTTGAGTTTTGCAGGGCAAAACTCAAAGCTGAAAATCCGCATGGAAGCGGATTTTCAGCAGCGCAAGGGATAGAAGCGGTATCCTTTTTTGCCGCAGGCAAAAAAGATACAAGCGTATAGCCCGGTCCGGCGGATGCCGGATGCGCCCGAACGCCGGGAATGGAATATGAAATTGCCATTGACGTAACGCGGTTGGTGTTGGTTGACAAAACCAGCGCCAGTAATTATGTTTTATCATGTTTTGTTTGGAGGCTCCATGAAGTGCCGTACTGTATCCTTTAGTATTATTCTGTTTCTGGTTATTTCCCTTAACGCGAACGCCGCTTCCCAAAGGGAAG